>JBJSXZ010000198.1:0-3265 GCA_046086645.1 Candidatus Limnocylindrus sp. | reverse complement strand
CGCTACCTCTGCTGGGATCTCCCCTGCCGCGATCCTCCGCTCAAGGATCTCGCTACATCCGCGAAGGCCAAACTCGGCTTCATAGAGCGCTGTAAGCGCATCACGGCGGGCGACGCTGCGCAAGCGTGCCTCAGGGCTGCGCGGCTCAGCGGCCGACCTGCGCCCTGCCATTGCTAGGCGGATGTATCTGTGCGGGCCGTCGCGGATGATGCCGGAGCACTGATTGCCGTTTCAGCGACTGCCGCGGCGATTCGGTCGTTCACCCGTTCACGCACGGCGTTGGCCGCCGTTACGCAGGCGTAATAGATCATGCGCCTCCGTGCGCGTCCGTGCGTGATCGCGACGGTACCCCGAACACCAAGCAGGATCGCGGCACCGATGCGCTCGTAGTCGAGGCGCGCACGGATGCGGGAGATTGAGCCTCGCATGAGCAGAGCAGCGATCGGACCGAACGGGAGGCGACGGAATTCTGATCGGAACATATCGGTAATTGCCGTCGTCACACCTTCCACGAGTTTGATTGAAACGTTTCCGAGCACCGCATCACAGACAACAACATCAGCCTCGTCGTCGGCAAGATGTCGACCTTCAACATTGCCGATGAAGTTCAATGTTGCAGTATCGAGAAGTTCGGTGGCCTGCTGGATACGAAGATCACCCTTCCCCTTCTCCTCACCAATGGAGAGAAGAGCGACTCGTGGATTCTCGACGCCGAGGACACGTTCAGACAAAATCGAACCCATATGCGCATACTGGAAGAGATTCTCAGGAGTGGCGTCGGGATTGGCCCCGATGTCAAGAAGGAGTAGTGGCTTTTCGCGAAGAAGAAACTGGACCGCAAGTGCAGGACGGTTGACGCCCTTCAGTCGCCCGAGAATGAGCACCCCTGCAGCCATGCCGGCTCCCGTGTGTCCTGCAGTGACGACGGCATCGGCATCGTTTGATCGAACAAGGTGGGTCGCAACGACAATGGACGCTGTTGCGCGCTCCCGTACCGCAGTAGCTGGGTGCTCGTCCATGCCGATTACATCGGGGCCCGCAACTATCGTGACGTTCACTGGGAGCGGACCCCCGGCGTGGGTCCGAATCACCGTGTCGTCGCCGACAAGGAGGAGTGTGTCACGAGGATTTTCGCGTGCCCACTGAAGACCACCTGGCACGGCTTCAGCAGCGCCGTGATCGCCGCCCATAGCATCGAGGGCGAGGCGGACACTCCCGCCCGGCTCACTCATGGCTGGTTAGGCGTCGGTAGGATTCGCGTCCGGGGCGGCAGGGCGCCGAATAACCTCACGACCGCGATAGGTTCCGCACACCTCACATGCATGATGATTCCGCTTTGCTGCTCCGCACTGAGCGCAACGATCCATCGCCGGAGTTGTCAGCGCATGATGCGCGCGACGATCGCCTTGGCGAGATTTCGATGCTTTTCGCTTTGGTACGCCCATGCGTGTGACCTCGCTTTCGGCGCCCAGGAGGGCGCCACCTAGATGCCGATCCTACCCGATCTGCGGTTCATCGTCGCGATCTTCGGTGAGGAGGGCTGCCAGCCTGGCCAACCGCGGGTCACCCTCTCGTGTTGGGCAGGATGCCGAAGTGTGCTCACCCCAGCAAAGGCCGCAGCGCTCGGGGCAGGGTGGTGAGCAGATCGGAGCAAGTGCGCGGACAAGATCCAGCGCCTCAATGGCGAGCCGCCCCAGATCGACCGTGTTCCCCGTGCCGATGGCGAGTTCATCCCCGGTCTGGTGGCGTGCCTCAACAGCCTCCTCATCAATCTCGGCCGCCAGCGCCACGCGCACGGCCTTCAGGCAGCGGGCGCACGTACTCTCTTGCGTGCCACGCACCGTGCCAAGGAAACGCACACCGCGGTTGGTTCGATCAGCGTGGACCGTGACCGTTGCAGCCAAGGGCTCGCCTTCCACGGTATCCAGCACCTCAAAGGTTGGGATCGGGAATGGGGCGGCATCGCGCCCAGCAAGGATTGGCGAGAGGTCAACGGCGAACAGTGCGCGCACGCTCACGCGAGCGCTATGCCTTTGTCGCGCGTGTGCGTGCAGCCGCTGCGGTAAGTAATGGCACCACTGCCGGTGGAACCAGTCGCTCGAGTGGGCCGCCGTAGCGCGCCACCTCGCGCACGAGGCGACTTGAGGTCGAGGCATGCTCTGGCGCGGTCATTAAGAACGCCGTCTCGATATCTGCTGCGAGGAGTCGGTTCGCATGCGCCATTCTCAACTCAGCTTCAAAGTCGCTACCGGCGCGCAGTCCACGAATGAGTAGGTGCGCGCCAGCATCTTGCGCCACTGCAACTGCCAGGTTCGATGCAGAGCGAATTTCCACTCGTCGGGCATCAATTCCGAGTTCGGCCATGATCACCGTGCGCAAGAGCGATTCGCGCTCATCTGCGGTGAGGAGCGCCTCTTTTCCTGCATTGGGGAGGATGGCGACAACGAGACGGTCGACAAGCGAGAGGCTACGGCGAATCAAGTCGATGTGGCCATACGTGACTGGATCAAAGCTCCCTGGATAGAGTCCGACTCGCTCCCTCATAATTCCTCCACGCCTCGCTCACGCAACTCTATGACTGACTCCCCGAACATCATCTCGCGTACCAATCGTAGCGCTCCTGATACCTCTTGCCCATCGGTGCCTCTTCTGCGTCGACCAGTTGCAACCACGAGACCCCGAGGCGCGAGGACAGAGACGGGGCCAGCCAAGCGCTCAAGAAGCGCGGCACGAAGCACAACATCGTCGTATGGGGGGTCGAGGATGATGAGATCGAAGACCTCTCCTCGCGCGCCCAACGTTTCAAGGATACGCAGTGCGTCTGCGCTCACGACGGTCGCCCGCTCATCCAGGCCGAGTTGCGCGATGTTTGACCGGATGACGGCTGCGGCGCGCGGCGCGCGTTCCACAAACGTGGCGTGTGCAGCACCGCGGCTGAGCGCCTCGATGCCAGCAGCGCCACTCCCGGCGCAAAGGTCGATGACGCGCGCGCCTAGGAGGCGTGGCTCGAGGACGGCGAAGAGTGACTGGCGCATTCTGTCCGCAAGCGGGCGAGTTCCTGTTTCGGGAACTGCGATGCGACGGCCACGAAGCTCGCCCGCTACAACTCGGATGCCACTCATGCTGGCGTTGGCGTACTCGCCCCTCCGGCGAGCGCGGCGCCGACCGGCCAACCAGCAGCATACCCAGCAAGAAGTTCTGTGGCGGAAGGGAGCGGATCACCCTCGTCGCTCAGAAGGTCCTCCGCGACGCGGCGAGCTTCCAC
>JBJSXZ010000197.1:0-20206 GCA_046086645.1 Candidatus Limnocylindrus sp. | reverse complement strand
ACCAACGACCGGGTGCTCGCCCTGGATCTCCTCAAGGACACTTGCGTCCGTCGACCAGGCGCCCGTCTTTGTTTTCTTGCCATGCGAGAGCTTGAGCTCGCCAAAGAGGAGTTCACCCAACTGTTTTGGTGAGCCAAACGGGACAGCATGGCCAACGAGGGACGCTGCCGCACTCTCCAGGCGCTCAATCTCGGCGCGAAATGCACCGTCGAGTTGGTCAAGTACCCCTGGGTCGACAAGGAGACCGGCAACCTCCATGCGCACGAGTACTTCTACGAGGGGGAGTTCTATCTCGCGGTAGAGTCGGAGCGTTCCCGCACTTGCGAGCTCCGCCTCAATCCCGTCTCGCGTCGCAATAGAGACAAGCGCGGCAAGTGCAGCTTCTTCTAGTGGTGATATGCCCTCGGGAATGTCGGCACCGAGACGCGTGCTCGCCACCTCACGAAGTCCAGGGTTGCGAAGGGTCACGTTTGCAATC
Organism: Candidatus Limnocylindrus sp.; assembly: GCA_046086645.1. Taxonomy (GTDB): domain Bacteria; phylum Chloroflexota; class Limnocylindria; order Limnocylindrales; family Limnocylindraceae; genus Limnocylindrus. Next base: position 19,728 of record JBJSXZ010000197.1, on the reverse strand, counting down.
CACGTCCCGAGCGCAACGTCGTCGACAAGTTGGGGTGATCCAGCAGGATCAATCACGACAAGTGCCCCAACCAGACCCTTCGCCCCGAGGGTTGCGAATGGGCGACGGCTCGTGTTCAGAGCGACAAGCAGTGCATGGGCAACCGCTGGAGCCTCGGTCGCGACCATCTCTCCTTCGGCGGTCGCAATCACGAGCGCCAGGCTACTCAATGGTCCGCGTCGATCAATGCCGACCGCGCCTACGCCGAGCAGGCCATTGCCCTCAAGGCTCTCAATCGCGCGCATTGCTGCATTGGGCGAGTCCACGATGCGGACCCCTGCCAGCTGCAGATCGCCGCGCTTGACCTGCTCGATGCGCACGTGAACCTCGCCAGAAATTTCGGCCGCTGCAGCACTAGCAACCGCGGGGCGGGCTTGTGCTCCAGCTGCTGTATTTCCCGCGCTGATCACATCAAAATCTAAGCCGAGCTGCAAGCTACTCGGCGGCACCGGCGTTGCTGGTGTTGGTGCAGTGTTACGCACAACCGGAGCGCGGAAACCCGACGCGGCAGCAGACGCATTCACCGCCGCGTTTGCCGCTGCGCGATCCTCGCCTGCGAGTGGCGGGAGCCGCGTCAGCAGTGCGCGAAACTCGAGTTCGCGCAAAAGTGTCAGGGCCATATCGCGATCGTACTCTCCGATCACGCCACCCTTCGCGGGAATCTCCAATGGTGCATTGCAGTCAATCGTCATGAGCCCCTGTCCGGCAAACGCAGCGTCGCGGTGGTCACGAAGGAGCTCGCGGATGCGAACTGGCTCAACCTCATCGAGTCGTGCATAGAGTTGCTCGAGCGAGCCGAAGTGTGCGATGAGCTTTGATGCCGTCTTCTCACCAACCCCTGGGATGCCGGGGATGTTATCTGAGCTGTCGCCCTTGAGTGATTTAAAGTCGACCATCTGCTCCGGCGTGAGCCCATACCGCTCATGGATACGTGCCGCGTCGTAGGTAACGATGTTGTCGGCACCACCTTTTGCGGTGTGGAGGAGTGATACCTTTGGCCCAACTAGCTGGAGCATGTCAAGGTCGCCCGAAACAATGGCGACCTCCCACCCATCGCGAACCGCTTGTTTGGCAATGGTGCCGATCACATCATCTGCCTCATACCCAGTCGCCTCGAGAAGCGGGAGGCCAAGGGCTGCGACGAGGTCGCGAACGATTGGTACCTGCGAACGCAGCTCGTCAGGCATGGAGGGTCGCTGCGCCTTGTATGCAGGGAAGCGCTCGTGACGGTATGTGGTGCCTGGTGCATCGAAGGCAACAATTGCGCGATCGGGGCGCGCGTCAGCAATCGTTCGCAAAAGGATGCTGGTAAAGCCGAACGCAGCATTCGTCAGGACGCCACGGCTATTCGTGAGTGGTGGGATGGCATGAAATGCGCGGTAAATCAGCCCGTATGCATCTACGAGAAGGAGCCGTCGTTCACCCATGAACGGAGCGTAGCGCAGGTGTGCCGCGCGCCTCGTGTTGCTAGGCGCGTCGGCGTCGGTACGAGAGCGCGAGGGCGGCAAGGCTCATGCGAGGCCCGTCATTCCGATCACGAACACGGGGGTCGCTGGGGGCGGGCTGGCAGCCAAGTCTGTGACTTTGCTATCGACAGCACCAGGGACGGAGCTGCCCGCAAGTGGCATGGCGGCGTCTGAACGTACCGCCTCGCTCTCAGGTGCAGGTCGAACGCCGGGAACGCCGACGCTCATGAAGATGAGCGCGGCAGAGAGCACGGCGCCATTGAGTGCCAGGCGTGGTCCGCCTACGAGACTGCGGAAGAGACGCGCGAGTGGACCACCTGCAGCGCGCCGAGTGGCGATCTGGTCAATGCGCGCGCGAAACGCACGGTCTGCAAATGGCTGTGCGGTGCGCCCCGGCTCAGTTGCGCGGTATGCGTCGCGCAAGGAAGCGGGCATCTCGCCCCCCTCTGGTCTTGGAACATCTGGTCGTATCATCTCCCCTCCTCAACGCCTCTCCCTGCATCTCAGTTCCCGGCGAGGTCGCCAAGGAGCTCCCGCAGCTCCGCACGCCCCCGACGAATCCGGCTCTTCACCGTCCCAATGGACACGCCAGTGATCGCGGCGACCTCCGCATAGTCGTACCCGTCAATATCAACGAGGAGGATGGCCGTGCGGCGCTCCTCACGGATCATGGCGAGGGCACCGCGCAGGCGGTGGGCTAGCTCGCGTTGCTCTGCGACCGCTGCGGGCTCGGCAGCAGATGGCGCCGGAATCTCACCCGAGCCTCCATAGGGGCGGCCGCTCCACGGATCGTCCCCGTGCTCGCCTACCTCAGGAAGCGGACGTGTCGGGCGTCGGCGCTCGTGGCGCTCCCCGTCGCGCGCGGCATTCTGCACGATGCGCACAAACCAGCCGCGAAGGTTACGTGGCTCAACACGGTCCAGATGTCGGTATGCGGCCAGCAGCCCCTCCTGGAGGGCGTCGTCCGCACGCGTGGGCTCGCCAGTCACGCGCAGTGCCATCCGCCAGGCAAGATCAAGGTCGGGGGCGAAGAGTGCCGCAAATGCGGCTGCGTCGCCGCCACGCGCGGCCGCTAGGAGGCGTCGCCGTTCTGCACCCTCTTGCACCCTCTCCCCCTGCTGCTCACCATCGCCCATGCCCGTATGATGCTGCACCGCTAGGATCTACGGGTGCCGGAGTGGCGGAATGGCAGACGCGACCGACTCAAAATCGGTTGACCGCAAGGTCATGGGGGTTCGAGTCCCTCCTTCGGTACCAGTGCCCACAGGGGTAACCCCACAAGGCGGCGCGCTAATATGGCAGAGCCGGAGTGGCGGAATGGCAGACGTATCCGACTTAAAATCGGCTGACCGCAAGGTCATGTGGGTTCGAGTCCCACCTTCGGCACCAGGAGAGAGGAATGACGATGAGCGAAAAGGCATTCACCCCACGAGCCGACCGTCCCACCTTGATGCGCGAACATGCTGTAGCACGGGCGAAGCGCGCCGCAGCCGCCGCTGGATCTGCAGAGTGGCGCGCAGCAGCGACGGAGGTTGCTGCGATTGAGGTTGAGCTGGCGAAGTTCAGCGCCCTGCCAACCCCACCAGATCGAATCGCTAGGCCTGAGGCGAAGAACCGACCCTAGTTCCTACAGCGCGAAGAGCGCGCCAACAACAAGGCCCACGATCAATGCCCCCATCGCCGGTCGACCAGCGATGAACGCTGCGCCAACGTGCCAGAGCGGCCAGAGTGGATACCCCTTCGGTGCCTGTGTAGGACGTGGGGCGGCGAGGATTTTCAATGCCGGAAGCGCTTGGATGGCACCAAGCCCAGCAAGTGGCGCGACGATCCACGGATAGATGCCGAGTGCACCGAGGAGTGCGACGGCGATGTAGCCGGCACTAATGAGAGCGACTGCGGCACCGCGTGCGCGACGCTCACCAATGCGAACAACAAATGTTCCGACGCCACGTGACGCATCTGCCTTGATCTTGTCGAGATGCTTTCCAAACAAGACGGCCGTCGCGATCAGGCCCCACGGGAGTGTTGCAAGGAGTGCCGTTGCATCGATACTTCCTGTGGCCGCGAGGTAGGTGCCGCCGCCCATCAGTGGGCCCCAAACGACAAAGACGGAGAGCTCACCAAGGCCGCGCCGCTTCAGTCGAAGTGGCGGGTCGGTGTATCCCCACGACAAGAGGAGGCCCGCAACGGCAAAGACGCCGAGGAGCGGCTCGGCGCGCATCACCATAGTGAATCCACCAAAGAGCGCGGCTCCGCCTGTCAGAAGTGCGATTGCAACCAAGAGGGTTCGATCGCTCATCGCCCCCGACGCTATCGGGTGCGGAGAGTAGTCTGCTCGCGGATATCCTGGACGGTCGAGGCCATCCTTGTAGTCGCGCCAATCGTTTGCAAGATTATTCGCGGCATGTGCCAAGTTCGCACCGAGGAAGGCAGCGATGCCAAGCAGGATGCCGCTCACGCCACTCTCGGTCGCCGTGATCGTTCCGCGATACCAGGCGAAGAGCAATCCCTGGCCTGATCCGAGGACTGTCAGCGGGAGGACAGAGGCGCGAGCGAGCAGGAGGGCGCGCGCGAGGACGGGCATCTTGCGCCAATCGCTACCTTCAGGAGCCGACTGTCGAAGAAGGACCGAGGCGTACTCACGCATTGACATACGACTAGTGTGCCCTGAATTTCAGAATCGTGCAGGGGCTATTCAGCCGTGTTGCTTCCTGAGATAACGTCAAGATCGACAATCCCCCGCCCGACGCGATCGTGAAGGCGCGTAGCAAAACTCGGATCCCATGCCATTCCATTGCGTTGCTCCATCGGCAGCAACTGCGTGCCATTCTCCTGCGGGACGTGGACTACGACCCGTGTAGAACCAGGACGGGCACGTAACTCTTCGCGGACAATCTGCATCGCACGCAGCATAGAGTCGAGCCCCTGTTGGGCCTTGAACCTGATATGCACGACGGCATCGCCGGGGAGTTCGACCGGCTGGCTTGGCGCAGCATCTTCGCGCAGTGACTCGCCGCGCGCGGCCTCCTCGTACTCTGCGGGCCGAGTTATGGGGAGGAGTCCCTCGGGCATCATGCCGCGAGGCGGCTGACCTGGCGGAGTTGCTGGGGTGCGCCGTACGTAGGGGCTACGCGTACTCTTCACTGCGACGCGCGCGCGAATCTCATCTGCTGCGAGTCGCTGCCCCTCCTCCCACGCGAGCACTCCCTCAACGATCACATTCCAACCTTCACCGCGTCGTTCGGCGCGGGCGGAAACGAGCACGCCTTCGCCCTCTATCCACGCATTGCGCGTCGCATCGAGGGTCTTCGGGAAGACGACCGCTTCAATGCTCCCCGTAAGGTCCTCGAGTGTGACGATTGCCATCGACTCGCCTTTCTTTGTCACCATGTTGCGAATTCCGCTCACGAGACCGCCGAGTACGACGACAACCTCGCCGAGCTCTTCTTCGCCGATCCCTGCAATGCTCGTCGTGACATACGGCGCGAGTTGCGGGGCAAGTGCATTCATCGGGTGGTCACTCAAGTAGACCCCCATCAAGTCGCGCTCCCAGCGCAAGCGCTCGCGAACCGGTGCCGCAGCGATTGACGGGAGTGGGCGCACCGCACCTTCGAGCAGGTCGGGCTCGGCATCGAAGAGACCAACCTGGCCGGCTGCGCGCTCACGTTGCGTGCTCGACCCTGCTGCGAGCGCGTCATCGAGGCCGGCTAGGATCTGCGCAGGGTGGCCAAAACGATTTAGTGCGCCAACCTTCGCCAGAGCTTCGAAGACACGCTTGTTCGCGAGGCGCAGGTCGATGCGCTCAAAGAGTTCCTGCAGCGTCCGAGGCGGATTCCCCATACTTCGTGCTGCAACGATCGACTGCGCTGCGCCAGCACCGACGTTCTTCACTCCCAGTAGCCCGAAGCGAATCGCATCACCCTCTGGCTCAAAGTCGAGCACCGAGTGATCGACATCTGGCGGCAAGATTGCAATGCCGAGTCGGCGGCACTCAGAAACTGCGGCCGCCACCTTTTCCTCTTTACTGCGGAATGCGTTCAAGACACGCGTCATGTAATCAACGGTGTAGTTAGCCTTCAAGTAGGCCGTCTGGTAGGCGATCAGGCCATAGCAGGTCGCATGTGCCTTGTTGAATCCGTAGTCGGCGAACGGCTCAAACGCCTTGAACACCTCTTCGATGACGCTCGACTCCACGCCTCGCGCCGCCGCGGATGCAAAGAACTCTGGGCGCAGCGACTGGAGGAGATCCTCCTTCTTCTTTCTCACCGCATAGCCAAGGGTGTCGGCCTTTGCCCCAGAGAACCCGCCGAGCGCCTTGGCTGCCGCCATGATGTCCTCCTGATAGACGAAGACGCCGTACGTCCGCTTCAGGAACGGCTCGAGGAGCGGGTGGAGGTAGGTCACCGCCTCCTGGCCGTGCTTGCGGCGGATGTAAGTAGGAATATTTGCCATCGGTCCCGGGCGATAGAGCGCCACCATCGCGGCGAGGTCGTCGACACTCGTGGGGCGGAGCTCCTTGATGTAGCGCCGCATCCCCGGGGATTCCAACTGAAAGATGCCCGTTGTCTCGCCCGAGGCCAACAACTCAAACGTTTTCTTGTCGTCAAGCGGGATGTGATCAAGATCAATCTCAATCCCGCGGGCTGCCTTGATCCGGTCAACCGCCGTGCGCAATATCGTGAGATTTGCAAGGCCGAGGAAGTCGAACTTCAAGAGGCCGAGTGATTCCACCCCCTTCATGGCGATCTGCGTCATTTGCCCGTCGCTGTTCGTCGCCTTCTGCAGTGCCATGATCTCGGCGAGCGGATCTCGGCTGATCACGACACCGGCCGCATGGGTGGAGGCATTACGCACGACCCCTTCGAGTTGTTCCGCAAGCGCGACCATCGGCGCATATTCCGGACTCTGCGCGAGTGCCTGGAAGTTCTGGTCTTTACGCGCACGACCAAATGTCGTGCCGAGTGCTTCGGGGACCGCCTTCGCGATGCGATCTGCTTCGCCGTAGCTCTTGCCAAGCACACGGCCAACGTCGCGCAACGCTGCGCGCGCACCGAGGGTGCCGAAGGTGATGATCTGCGCAACGCGATCCTCGCCGTATTTCGACGAGACGTAGCGGATCACCTCATCACGGCGAACGTCCTCGAGGTCGATATCAATATCGGGAAGGGTGACCCGGTCCTCGTTGAGGAAGCGCTCGAATGGCAGATCGTAGAGAAGCGGATCAACGGGTGTGATGCCCAGGGCGTAAGTCACGATCGACCCAGGTGCGCTACCGCGGCAGGTGGTTGCGATCCCCTTCGAGCGTGCGTAGCCGACAAAGTCCGCCACGATAAGGAAGTAGGCGCCGTATCCCATCTTGAGGATCACGCCGAGCTCATAGGCTAGACGGTCGCGTGCCTGCTGGCTCGGCGTGCCGTAGCGCCGCACAAGGCCGGCTTGCGCCTCCTTGGTTAGCCAGGTCTCCACCGTCTCACCATTCGGCACATCAATCTCTGGCATGCGCATCGTGCCGAGCTTCATCTCGAAGTTGACCATCTCACTGATCTTGCGCGTGTTGAGGAGTAGGTCAGGTCGGTCCGGGAAGAGGCGTGCCATCTCGTCACGAGACTTGACATAAAAATCGCCGCTCCCAAATCGCATACGGCCCGGGGTGTCGAGATTGCTCTGCGTACCGATGCAGAGGAGCACGTCATGCGCATCATGCTGATCGGCGCGCACATAGTGAAGATCGTTCGTCAGAACTAGCGGGAGGCCAACCTCTGGGGCAAGTTGGAAGAGCTTCTCATTGAGCAGCCTCTGCTCTGGGAGCCCGTGATCTTGCACCTCGAGGAAGAAGCGACCCTTGCCAAAGATCTCGCCGTACCGACCGGCGATGGCGCGGGCATGGTCAACATCGTCCACTTCAAGTGCGCGGGCAATCTCGCCGTTCAAGCAGCCTGAAAGGCCGACGAGACCTTCTGAGTGACGTGCGAGGTGCTCAAGATCGATGCGGGGCTTGTAGTACATGCCGTCGATGTGCGCATCGGTGACCAGGCGACAAAGATTCTTATAGCCCACATCATTCGCCGCGAGAAGGACAAGGTGGAACGGCTGTTGATCCATCTTCCCTTCGCGGTCGGCCATCCCCCGCCGCGCGACATAGGTCTCAACGCCGATGATGGGCTTGATGCCGCGTTTCGTTGCCGCCTGCACAAACTCAACGCTCCCGTAGAGGGCGCCGTGATCGGTGATCGCAATCGAGTCCATGCCGAGCCTCTGCGTCTCGTCGAGCAGGGCGTCGATCTTGCCCAAGCCGTCAAGCAGGCTGTACTCAGTATGGACGTGGAGATGGGTGAAGTCGGACGGTGCACTCACGTCGGGAAGTCTAGCGGCGGCGTAGGATGTGCTCATGGATGAGCGCGAACGAGAGCGAATCCGAGCAGCAATAGCATCGGCGGAGGGGGGCTCCCCCACACCCGCGCTTAACGATGAGGGGCTGCGCTCACTGCTTGTTGGGAGCAGGACGATTGCCGTGGTGGGTGCCTCACCGAAAGTCGATCGGCCGTCTTACGGGGTACTCGTCGCCCTTGCACGTGCAGGATGGCAGGTGCTTCCCGTGAACCCCGCCGATGCCGCACTCCGCGACGGAGTTGCTGGGCTCACCTGCTATCCCGATCTTGCGAGTGCGGCAGCAACACTCCCGGCAGGCGAGCGAATCGATCTTGTCGATGTGTTCCGCCGCCCGGAAGACTGCGCCGAGGTGGCACGCGCGGCATGCGCTGTGGGGGCTGGTGCACTCTGGCTGCAACTCGGGATCATCAGCGCAGAAGCGGCGCGCATCGCTGCTGCTGCCAAGATCCCGTATGTCGAAGACCGCTGCACGGCGATTGAGGTGCGTCGCCTCGGTATCAGCGGCCCCGCAGGTTAGCTCCGCGGACGCTACTCCGGCAGGTAGCCGGGTGCGAAGAGAACGACGAGCAGTGCGACGATTACCGCAACAGCGATGAGCGCAAGTCGCTTGAGGCGCGCTGTAATGATCTCCGCCTCGGTTCGGTCAAGCAGGTCGGGGCTCCGTGCCGCTCCACCGCGCCATGCATTGTACCGAGCACTGTTCGACGTGCGCTGCTGGAGTGCGCGGCGAGCGCTGAGCAGGGGTGGGATCTCTCGTGCGAGATGGACCAGGCCAGCGAAAGTAACGATGCCGAGGAAGATGCGAACGAGCCCGAGCACCTAACCAGCCGCCTCGAGGAGTCGCCGTAAGATCTCGCCAAGTTGGGCAGCATCGCCCCGCCCCTTGCTCGCCTTCATGGATTGCCCGACCAAGAATCCAATTGCCTGCTGCTTTCCTGCGCGCCAGTCGGCAAGGGCTTGTGGATGAGCCGCAATCGTCTCGGCAGCCAGTGCCTCAAGCGCCGCACCGTCACTAATCTGACTGAGGCCACGCGAAGTTATCACCTGCCGGATGTCGATTGGTCCAGCGGCCAGTTCTTCGAAGAGTGCCTTCCCTGTCGTACCGCTAATCTCCTTCCCTGCGACAGCTGCAACGAGTGCTGCAAACTGCACGGCGTCGATGGTTACGACGCGATCCCGAGCGACGCGCAGAAATTCCCCAGATACCCAGTTCGCAAGGAACTTGGCGTCAAGCGAGGGGAGGGCGGCGCGTGCGGCCTCAAAGAGCCCTGCAGCCGCTGGTTCCCCCACGAGGACTGCTGCGTCGTACTCAGAGAGGGCGAGCTCTGAAACATAGCGAGCGCGGCGCGCGTGTGGCAGCTCAGGGAGCGTTGACACAATGGCTGCGTGCCATGCTGGATCAATCGCAAGTGGCGGGAGGTCGGGCTCCGGGAAGTAGCGATAATCGTGCGAGTCTTCTTTTGCCCGCATCGTGTACGTTGTCCCGCTCCCCTCGTCCCATCCGCGTGTCTCTTGCGAGAGCGTTCCACCCGCATCGAGCACCTCCGCCTGCCGCGTGATTTCGAAGGCGATTGCACGCTCCACGGCGCGGAATGAGTTCATGTTCTTCACCTCAACGCGTGTGCCGAACGGTGCATCTTCAGAGGCGCGAATTGAGACGTTGGCCTCGACGCGCATCTGGCCGTTCTCCATCTCAGCATCAGCAGCTCCAATGGTGCGCAAGAGGAGGCGCAACTCTTCTGCGTAGCGACGCGCGGTCTCGCCATCGCGAATATCTGGTTCGGTCACGATCTCGAGGAGCGCGACCCCCGAACGGTTGTAGTCGACAAGGCTGGAGCGAGGGCCATCGTGAGCCTTCTCGTGGCGCAGGCGCGCCGTATCCTCTTCGAGGTGCGCACGCCGAATCCTAACGGTGCGCTTCCCTGTGCTGGTTGTGACCTCAATCTGCCCATGCTCAGCAAGCGGAAGGTCGAGCTGGCTGATATGATACCCCTTCGGGAGATCGGGGTAGAAGTAGTTCTTCCGGTCCCAGCGCGTAGTTTCGGGTGCCTTCGCGCCAATCGCGGCACCAACCGCAAGAACCTTTTCGATTGCGGAGCGGTTCGGCGCAGGCAGGGCACCGGGGAGACCGAGGCATGTTGGGCAGGTCTTCGTGTTCGGTTCGTCACCTTCTGCCGGGATTGCGCAGGCACAGAACATCTTTGTCTGGGTGCGCAACTGCACATGGATCTCGATTCCGATGACCGCCATCCAGCTCATGCTTGATCCGTTGCGGCTCGTGCCTTCTCAACAAAACGGCCGATGCGTACGAGTGCCTCACGGAGCTTCTCTTCGGATGTCGCGTAGCAGATGCGCACATGCCCCTTCCCGCTCGCACCGAATGCTGATCCGGGGATCACCGCAACATGCTCCTCCATCAGTAGGCCCTCAGCGAATGCCTCATCGCTCATGCCAGTTGAACTTATGTCAGGGAACGCATAAAAGGCACCTTTCGGCGCGCCCGTCGGCAGATCGAGTGCAGCGAGTCCATCAAGAACGATCTGGCGCCTTCGAGCATAGGCAAGGCGCATCTCCTCGAGTGGCCCCTCACCATTGCGCAGTGCTTCGAGTGCTGCGTCTTGTGCGATTGTCGGCGCGCTCATGATCGCGTACTGGTGGATCTTAACGAGCCCGGCGATGACCGGGGCAGGTGCGCACATAAATCCAATGCGCCACCCAGTCATGGCGTACGACTTCGAGAAACCGCCGATGAGGATCGTGCGCTCTCTCATTCCAGGGTAGGCAGAAATTGCACGGTGTGCCGGCCCCTCATAAACGAGCCGGTCGTAGATCTCATCGCTGATGACGAGCAGGTCGTGTGCAACCGCGATCCGCGCAAGTTCGGTTCGTGTCTCTTCGTCGAGCGTTGCGCCGGTCGGATTCGCGGGATAGCCGAGGAAGAGCGCCTTTGCCTTCGGTGCGACGCGCTCCACTTCTCCAGGGTCGAGGCGCCAGCCATCTGTTGCACGCGTTGGAATGGGGAGTGCCACGCCTCCAGCGAAGACAACGGCCGGCAGGTAGGCAACATACGACGGCTCTGGGAGGATCAACTCGTCTCCCGGATTAATCGTTCCGCGAATGGCAAGATCGACTGCCTCAGAGGCGCCGATCGTGACGATGATCTCGGTGGCAGGATCATACGAGACACCCGAGCGCTCCTTGAGCATTGTCGCGATTGCGGCGCGCAGCTCGCTGGTTCCGTAGTTGCTGGTGTAATGTGTGCGGCCCGCACGCAGTGACGTGATAGCCGCTTCAACAATATGCGACGGCGTGTCGAAGTCTGGTTCGCCGACACATAGGCTGATCACATCGTCCATCTCCGCTGCGATGTCAAAGAAGCGCCGAATCCCCGATGGCGGGACGGCATTCACACGGTCGGCAAGCACCCGCCTCGCAACGTCGTTCATGCGGCACCTCCTGACAGTGCGGCGAGATCGTGAGGCTCAACTCCGCGCCATGCCGCGGTCGCCGTCAGCGCCTCATAGCCAGCGGCGATGGTGAGGAGCGAAGCTTCGGACCAGGGGCGACCGATCAGTTGCAATCCCACTGGGAGCCCCTCCGAGAGGCCGCACGGGATGCTCACGCCTGGTAGCCCTGCCATGTTGACGGGAAGCGTACAGGCATCTGAGAGGTACATCGAGATAGGGTCGACCATCTTTTCCCCAAAGCGCCACGCCACATGTGGACTGGTTGGCGCAACAATCGCGTCGAATCCCGCCGCCCAGACTCGTTCGAAGTCTTGCGCGATCAGGGTGCGCACCTTCTGCGCCTTCACGTAATACGCGTCATAGTAGCCGGCAGAGAGCGCATAGGTTCCCAACATGATGCGACGACGCACCTCAGGTCCAAAGCCGCGTCCGCGTGTAGCCAGGTAACCATCGAGCAGATTTCCATCCTCATGGCCAGATGCTCCGTAGCGAATCCCTTCAAACCGCGCGAGGTTGGCCGATGCTTCGGCGGGGGCTACGATGTAATACGTCGCGAGGGCATGCTCAGTTGCAGGCAGGCTCACCTCTTCCACCAGTGCACCAGCAGCTTCGAGTGCGCGGACCGCTTCGCGGACCGCCTGCTCTACCCCCGGCTCCATCCCTGCAACGAAATACTCCTTTGGCAGCGCCAAACGCCGCCCATTTATTCGTGCCGCTGCAGCATCGCCGGCAGGCAGGTTGAGGAGTTTCGCGTCGAGTGGTTCGGTGGAACTTGTTGCGTCGTGCGCGTCACGGCCGCTGATTGCATGTAATAGGAGTGCCGCATCATGCGCAGTACGCGCGAAAGGTCCAACTTGATCGAGCGACGAGGCGAATGCAACGATGCCGTAGCGAGAGACCCTGCCGTATGTTGGTTTCATTCCAACGAGGCCGGTGAGGCTTGCAGGCTGACGAATGGATCCGCCAGTGTCGGTGCCGATTGAGAGTGGCGCATGGAAGGCGGCGACCGCAGCAGCAGAGCCCCCCGATGAGCCGCCCGGCACGCGGTCGCGCGCCCATGGGTTCACCGTCTTCTTATACGCCGAAAACTCCGTCGATGAGCCCATGGCGAACTCATCCATGTTCGTCTTTCCCAGGAGAATTGCACCTGCAGCCTTGAGGCGCGTGGCGATGGTTGCGTCGTACGGGCTCACATACCCTTCAAGGATGCGAGACCCTGCAGTCGTCGGGGTATTGATGAGGTTGACGAGATCCTTCAGTGCAACAGGAATGCCAAGGAGTGGCGGGAGCGCAGCGAGTGCTGCTGGTCCTTCGGCACGAGCAGCGGCATACCGAGCGTCGGCTGCGAGCGCTTCAGCCTGTGCCTCCTCGCGGCGAAGGTAGAGCCATGCACCGAGCTGCGCGTCCTCGTGATCAATTGCGGCATAGAGCGCTGCGAGGAGTTCTACGGCTGTCACGCCCCCAGCCTTGTATGCGTCGCGTAGCTGCTGCGCACTCGCTCGGCGAAGTTCCGCTGCCTTCATCCGTCGGCCTCTTCGCTCAAGATCGCCTGCACGCGGATAAGTCCACCGACATGTGCGGGGGCATTACGCGTGACCTCTTCAACAAGAAGGGAAGGGCCAGGGTTATCGTCGCGAAGTGGCATCGGTTGGACAATCGTTTGTGCTGTCGCCGCAACACGTGAGGTGTCAACCTGTGCCAGGCGCGCCCACTGCTCAAGGATCAGGTTCAGCTCGCCCTCAAGTTTCGACAGCTCAGTCTCGGTCAGCCCAAGCCGCGCGAGGGCAGCTACCTTCTCAACCTCTGCACGAGTCAACTTGCTCATAGGAGAATCCTACCCGCCCGACGGCATCCCCTTGACCAAGGCGAGAAGTGCGCGCTCGTCGATAATGCGAATGCCCAACTTCTCCGCAGCAGCACGCTTGCTTCCCGCCTTCTCGCCCGCGACCAGGAGTGTCGTTTTCGTGCTGACCCCATCGGCAATCTGCCCTCCGGCGGCACGAATACGATCCTGGGCCTCACGGCGGCTCCAGCCGCTCTCAACGAGCACCCCCGTCACGACCACGAGTTCCCCTGAGAGTGGACCACCGAACACGGGCGCAGGAGTACCGTCTCCGGGGGTGAGGCGCACACCAACGTCAAGGAGTTCGCGCAGTGCGCCTGCGGTCGCTGGTTGTTTGAAATAGTCGACGACGCTCTCGGCGACAATCGCACCTACGCCGCTGATCGCCGTCAGGTCGGCGACACTCAATCCGCGAAATGCCTCCTCGACTTGGGTCCCCCAGTCGCCTGACTGATCTGGAGGAACGCGCCGTTCGAGCTCTCCCGCAATATCGCGCGCCGTCGTCTCGCCGATGTGCCGAATGCCAAGGGCAACGATGACGCGCCAGAGGTGCTGCTCTCTCCGGCGACGGATTTGGTCGAGCACCTTGTTAATGCGATTTGCCCCAGCCTTCTTCTCGTTACTCGCAACCGTCCCCATTCGATCAAGCCCATCGAGGTCTTGCGGCGTGAGGGTAAAGAGATCGGCGAGACGTGTAACACGCTTCCGCTCCACGAGTTGGGCGAGGAGCTTCTCTCCGACACCTTCGAGGTCGAGCGCTCGGCGCCCAACAGCGTATCGCAGTCGTTCGAACACCTGAGCGGGGCAGCGTGCGTTCGGGCAACGATGACGAACTTCATCTTTCGAAACAGGTCCGTCACACGCGGGACAGGCAGAAGGCATTTCGAACTCAGTGAGCCGCTTCGTACGACGCTCTGGAATGCTCCTCACGATCTCAGGGATCACATCTCCCGCCTTTTGCAAGATCACGTAGTCGCCGACACGCACATCCTTACGGTGAATCTCATCGAGATTGTGCAGCGTCGCGCGGCGCACCGTAGAGCCTGCAAGAAGTATCGGCTCCATCTCCGCAACTGGCGTCAGATAACCAGTGCGGCCAACCTCAACGCGTATAGCAGTGAGGCGAGCAACCACCTGCTCTGGTGGGAACTTGTAGGCGATTGCCCATTTCGGCGAGCGCGCGATCGCACCAAGTTCTTCTTGATCGGCAACTGCATCAACCTTCAGCACGGCGCCGTCGGTCTCGTACTCGAGCTCATGCCGACGCTCCTGCCATGCCTCCAAGAACTCTGCGGCGCTCTCGCCCGTGAGGCCGCCTCGCGCGTTCTCCTCAGTCGGGAGTCCAAGGCGACGAAGGCGCTGTAGCGCTGCACTCTGCGTTGGCGGTGTTGGCGTCAGGAAAAGCTGATAAGCAAAAAAGGAGAGCCTCCGTTCTGCCGTCACGCCGGGATCCTTCTGGCGCAGCGAACCGGCTGCAGAGTTACGGGGGTTTGCATATAGCGGAAGCCCCTCTGACGCACGCGCCTCGTTTAACGCGGCGAAGGCAGCCTTGGGCATGTACACCTCGCCGCGAACCTCACAGTCGATCGGTTCCGCAAGCGTTGCCGGAATTGCGGCGATCGTTTGAACGTTCGCAGTTACATCTTCGCCAGTGCTCCCATCACCTCGCGTGGCTGCGCGCACGAGTACCCCGCGCTCATAGCGCAGGCTGATGGCGAGTCCATCAATCTTGAGTTCGGCGACAAGCTCAGGCGGTCGACCGCCAAGGGCCTTCGTGGCTGCGGCAAAAAAGGCACGAACCTCATCGTGCGAGAAGGCATTAGAGAGGCTCAGCATCGGTCGCTCATGGCGCACCTCACCCAGGTTGCCCGATGCGCGCCGCGCCCCGATGCGCTGCGTTGGCGATTCCTTCGTTCGCAACTCTGGGTGCGCCTCTTCTAGTGACTCCAATTCGCGCCGGAGGGCATCGTAGACTGCGTCGGCAAGGGTGGGCGCGTCGTCTACGTAATATGCCGTATCGGCAGCAGTAATCAAGGAAACCAACTCGGCATGGCGTTCGCGTGCTCTTGCCGCACTCATCCGATCACCTCCAACTGCGCCAAGCTCGCCGCCAACGTTTTGACGCCCACCCCGGCAAATGCAATTGTTACCTCCTCATCGCTTCGTGTGAGGCGCGAGGTCACGACAATTCCCTCTCCAAATCGTGCATGCCGTACACGGTCGCCATCGCGGAAGGTTCGCTCGCCAGGCACGATGACGCGCCGTACGCCACCACTCGCTGGCCGTGCGTGCGAGGTGCGCATGGCGGGTGCTTCCGATTGCGTCGAAGCTCGCGCCGCCTTGAAGCGATTCGCGAGCCATGCTGGCACGCGTCCAACGGGTCGCACCGCACCAAGATCGCCATCCTCATCATCGGGGAGCTCATCGATGCCGTCGGCGTCGGGCACGTGCAGCGAGCCCGAACGCGCCCCGGCATCATAGGCGCGCCGACGCGCCTCAAGGTCGCGACTTGGGCGGAAGTTGCCGTCAGGCGCACCAACGTCGCCACTCCCCTCGCGCCATGCGCCGCCACCACCAATCCCGCCGCGCGCCGCTGCGAAGCCGCGCCTCCCACGGCCAAATGCTGCCGCATCGCCTGTGCGCGGGTCATCCTCATTCGCCGACTCAAGAAGCTCTTCGGGAATCTCTTCAAGGAAGCGCGACGGCGCACCATCGCCCGCAGTCCAACTGCGGCGCAGCGCATACGAGAGGTAGAGGCGTGCCTTTGCCCGCGTGATGCCGACATAGCAAAGACGTCGCTCCTCCTCCATCTGCTCGCGGTCCTCCAGCGCACGGCTGTGGGGGAAGAGTCCCTCCGTGAGTCCACTGATGAACACTGCCGGCCACTCGAGCCCTTTGGCGGCATGAAGGGTGATCAGGGTGACGCGGTCTAGATCCATCTCGAGCGAATCTTGATCTGCAACGAGTGCCGTCTCCTCCAAGAAGCGGTCAAGGGCATCGAGTGGCTCGAGGTCTAGGAAGCGACCTGCGATCCCGCGCAGTTCAAGAAGGTTCGCCCACCGCTCTTCGCCCTCAACCCCTTCTGCTGCGAGGTGCGCGCGGAGGCCCGTCTCACTGAAAACCGCGTCAAGCAGCTCTGGGAGAGCGACGAGTGCTAGTCGTGAGCGCAGCCGCTCAATGATCGCAGCCACCCCCGCGAGTGCGGTGCGTGCGCGAGGTGAGATTCCTTGAAGCTCTCCAGCGCCCGCCGAGGCGACAATCGCGCCGTACGACGCACCTGCACCGTCTCCCGTACGTGCAGCATCCTCCAAGCGAAGGAGTTCAATGGTCTTCTCGCCGATACCGCGTGGAGGGACGTTGATGATGCGCTCAAACGAGATACGATCTGCATCATTGCGTAACACACGCAGCCAGGCGAGCGCATCTTTCACCTCACGACGCTGATAGAAACGCGTGCCACCGATGAGTTGGTACGGAACCATCGCGCGGAGTAGCGCCTCTTCAATGGCGCGCGACTGAGCGTTAGTGCGGTAGAGGATAGCGATCTCGCTCAGCATGTGGGGGGTCGGTGCTGCCTCAGGTGTCTTCCCTGGACGTGCCGCGGTGAGCTCTTCGATCCGCCGCACGATCCACGCTGCCTCATCGTCTTGATCGAACGCGCCGAATACCGGGATCGTGTGCCCGCCAGAACGCTCCGTCCAGAGCTTCTTCGCCTTACGCCCCTCGTTGTTGGAAACCACGCCGTGCGCGGCATCGAGGATCGTCTGGGTAGAACGATAGTTCTGCTCAAGTGGCACGATCATTGCAGTGGGCCAGTCGCGCTCAAAGTCGAGGATGTTGCGGATGTCGGCACCACGCCAACTGTAGATTGATTGATCGTCGTCACCCACGACACAGAGATTCCCGCGTCCCATCGCGAGTTCGCGAACCCATCCATATTGAATTCTGTTCGTATCTTGGTACTCGTCGACATGGAGGTAGTGCCACTTCGCTCGATACCTATCAGCTACGGCAGGCGCTTCGCGCAAGAGGCGGAGCCCCTCGAGGAGGAGGTCGTCGAAATCGAGCGCCTCGAGTCGCCTCATCTCGGTGGCATAGCGCTTAGCAAAGCGGGCAATCAAGTGGTCATGGTGCGTTATGGCACGGTCTTCCATCTGCTCTGCTGAGAGCCCCTCGTTCTTTGCACGACTGATCGCGCCAAGGATCAGGCTCGGCTTCGTCTCTCCCGTCGCTGGGAGATCGTCCTCCTTTAGGAAGCCCTTGATCACCCGCGCCTGGTCATCTGCGTCATAGATGGTGAACCCTGTTGGAATGCCGATTGCCTCGCTGTCGCGGCGGAGCATGCGCGCACAAAGGCTATGGAATGTGCCCATTGCGACGTCTCGCGCCGCATCCCCAATCAACTCGGTGAGCCTGTCGCGCATCTCTGCAGCAGCCTTGTTCGTAAATGTCACGGCAAGGATGTTCCATGGGTTGACCCCCTCGTGTTGGATGAGCCATGCAATGCGATGGGTGATCACGCGCGTCTTCCCCGAGCCGGCACCGGCGAGCACGAGCAGCGGCCCCTGTGTCGTAGTGACGGCGCGACGCTGTGCCTCGTTGAGTGGGGCGAGGATGCGCTCCTCGACGCTCGCCGGGTCGGCAGCAGAGTGCGTCCGTGAGGGGGCAGTCTTGTCTGACATTGCGGTGGGGTCGGGAGGGAGATGCATTGGACGATTCTACCGCCCAGCAGATACAGGGAAAACAAACGGCGGGGAGCCTGGCCGCGCCAAGCCCCCCGCCGTCAATGGCTTCTCGGCTTAGAAGTCCATCTCGCCGCCGTGGGCGTGACCGCCAGGCGCCGCAGGCTCCTTCTTCTCGGGAATGTCGCTCACGACTGCCTCGGTCGTGAGGACCATCGCTGCAACGGAGGCGGCATTCTGAAGAGCAGAGCGCGTGACCTTCGCCGCGTCGACAATCCCCTTCTCAAACATGTCGACCATCGTGTCGCTTGACGCGTCAAACCCGGTCCCCTTCTTTGCCTTGAGGATTGTCTCAACAACCACATCACCGCGCGCACCTGCGTTTTCGGCGATTTGGCGTGCTGGCGCTTCGAGGGCGCGGCGGACAATGTCCACCCCAACCTGCTCATCACCTTCGAGTTTCACCTTGTCGAGAGCGCCGCGTGCCTGTAGCAGAGTGGTTCCACCACCAGCGACGATCCCCTCTTCGACCGCCGCGCGCGTCGTAGAGAGTGCGTCTTCGATGCGGTGCTTCTTCTCTTTGAGCTCAACCTCGGTTGCTGCACCGACCTTGATGACCGCAACTCCACCTGAGAGCTTCGCGAGACGCTCCTGCAGCTTCTCCTTGTCGTAGTCCGACGTCGTCTCTTCGATCTGGGCCTTGATCTGCGCCATTCGGCCCTTGATCTCGGCTGGCTTTCCCGCACCATCAACGATCGTGGTGTTGTCCTTGCTCGATACGACGCGACGTGCCGAACCGAGGTCCTCTGCAGTGACGCTATCGAGCTTCCGACCAACCTCTTCGGAGATCACGGTGCCGCCGGTCAATACTGCGATATCGCGCAGCATCTCCTTGCGACGGTCGCCGAATCCTGGCGCCTTTACGGCGAGGACCTGGACCGTTCCGCGAATCTTGTTCACAACAAGAGTCGCCAACGCTTCACCATCGACGTCCTCTGCCACGATCAGCAGTGGGCGGCCAGTTCCGACCGCCTTCTCAAGCGCCGGCAGCGCGTCCGCGACAGCGGAGATCTTCTTGTCTGTGATGAGGATCGCCGGATTGTCCAGCTGCGCCTCCATGCGATCGGTATTGGTGACGAAATACGCCGAAATGTAGCCCCGATCGAACTGCATCCCCTCGGTGTACTCCTTGTCCAGTCCAAGCGACTGACCCTCTTCGACGGTGATGACGCCGTCCTTCCCGACCTTCTCCATCACTTCAGCGATCAGCTCTCCGACGCTTGGGTCAGCCGCCGAGATCGATGCGACTGCGGCAATCTGCTCGCGTGTATCGACCTTGCGCGACTGAGCCTTAATTTCAGCAACGACTGTTGCGACCGCCTTGTCAAGACCACGCTTAATCACCATCGGGTTCGCTCCTGCGGCAACGTTGCGAAGGCCTTCGGTTACGAGCGCCTGACCAAGAACAACTGCGGTCGTCGTTCCGTCACCGGCAACATCGTCCGTCTTCGTTGCAACCTCTTTCAGGAGCTGTGCGCCCATGTTTTCAAAGTGATCTTCAAGTTCGATGTCACGCGCAATCGTGACACCGTCGTTCGTGATCGTCGGTGCCCCAAACTTCTTATCAAGTACGACGTTTCGGCCCTTTGGACCAATCGTCACCTTGACTGTGTCGGCGAGCTTATCGATGCCGCGCTTCAGCGCGCGTCGTGCCGCCTCATCAAATACGACCTGCTTTGCCATGTTCTTCCTCCTGCCCTTGCGGGCGCTCACTACAACTACTCAACGACTGCCAAAATGTCCTTTGCGCCAACGATGAGGAACTCATCGCCATCGATCTT
>JBJSXZ010000196.1:0-4318 GCA_046086645.1 Candidatus Limnocylindrus sp. | reverse complement strand
ACTTGTCGACGGCATCCTTGCAACGTCTGTCAGCAAGAAGAATCGCCCCACCGCAACCGGGACCCCGATCGCGCCGCACCTGACACCGCGCGCGCAGGGTGAACGAGCAGGTGACCCGCCGATCTATACGCGCGATGTTGTCTCACGGCTGCGGCCCCACCTCCACGATTCCAATCTCCTCGCCCGGGCCGTTATGAAGGTGGCCCCGTCGTTACGACGCGGCTCGCATCGATAGGGCACGTGAGTCGGAGTGAGTTAGATCTCGTCGACGCAATTCGCCATGAACTCGCGGCGATCATCCCTGAGCGACGCTGCTGCCAACGGACAGAGCTTGCCGCGATCGCAGACCCCGGTCGCCGCGAGAATATCAGGGCGGTGCGGACGATCCACCTCCTCACCACACGGCTTGATGAAGAGGCACACGAGGTTGTTGGCTCGAGCGCCGCTGCCCGCAGCCTTGCCAGTGCGCGCACGGCTGCAACGCCAGACGCAGGGCAACACTGCAGGCGTGCCTACCTACGTGGGCGACTCCTTGCGCGAGGATCTCTCTCGCTTGCGGCTGGCCGTGCACATCTTGAGTTGGTACTCCCCCCTGCTGAAGCGCGATTTGTTGCGACAATCTTGCGCCGGGAGTCACTGAGCGTGATCCAGCGCGAACGCCGGGGGCGCACCGTGTTCGTGTGGAAGGGGGAGGAGGCCGTACTTCATCTCTTGCGGAACCTTGGCGGCGGAGCCGCACTCAGCGCCCTTGAGGCACGTGGGGTGGGGCGACAGATGCGCAACAGCCTAAATCGAGTGGTCAATGCAGACACGGCAAATCTTCGCCGCACGATAAAGGCCGGCCTTCGCCAGGCGACTGCTGCACGGCGGCTGCTCAAGGTAGGATCTATTGACGATGGGGGGGCCGTTGGTCGGGTTGCCATCGCGCGGATGGGGGAGCCGGATGCAAGCCTCAGTGAACTCGCGGAGGTAACAGGTCTCTCACGCTCGTCGGTACAGCGGGCACTTGCGGCAATCGAGGTCGCAGCACGCGCGCTGAACGAAGAAACTCTGCGATGATATGACTATGAACCGAGGAAATATGCGGCAGCCGCTCATCATCGCGAACTGGAAGGCGAATCTCTCGCCCGGTGAAGAGGTCGAGCGTGCACGGTCAATCGCTCAGATCGCAGTCGAACGTGGACTATCCGCATTCAATGGCATCGACATCCCAACGCTCGCCATCGCGCCAAGTGCGGTTGGCCTTGTGCCGGTCGCATCGCTGCTCCAGCGCGAATTCGGCAGCTTGGCAATCGGGGTGGCGGCACAAGATTGCTCGGCTGAGGGCATCGGAGCTCATACGGGAGAGCTTGTCGCCACCAATCTCGTCGGTATTGCGGCGAGCGTGATCATTGGTCACTCTGAACGCAGGGCTGCTGGGGATACCGATAACAGCATCGGTCGCAAGATCGCGCATGCTGCTGCCGCGGGGTTGCGGCCCATCCTGTGCGTTGGGGATGCAACGCAGTCTGCAGCCATAGAAGCGCGCGTCCCGATGGTAGTAGCGCAGTTTGGGCGCGCCACTATGCAGGCGGCGGCGGCAGGATGGCCACTCGATCGCCTCGTAGGCGCTGGTCTCATCGTTGCCTACGAGCCGCTTTGGGCGATCGGCAGTCATACGCCCGCGACACCGATGGATGCGATGGCGGTTGCACGCGGCATCCGAGCTGCTGTTCATGGGCATGCAATCCCTGTGCTCTACGGCGGGAGTGTGGATGCGGGAAACGCAGCGACGTGGTTCGACGAGACACGCGCAGAGGCAGACGGCGCATTGAACGGCCTGCTCGTTGGTGGGGCGTCTCTTGACCCACGTGAGCTGCTTGATATCGTCGGTGCCGCAACGATGCCACGTCGCTGAGAGGGTACGGCGTGCCACCTACGGCTGTCCTCCTTGTCGTCGACGGATTTGGCATTGGCGACGGTGATTCGGGCGATGCAGTTGCAGTGGCTCGGATGCCTGCCTGGAGAAGACTCAAAGAGTCATGGCCACACGCACGCCTGAAGGCGAGCGGCGCTGCAGTCGGCCTACCGGTTGGCCAGATGGGGAACAGCGAGGTAGGCCATCTGAACATCGGATCTGGCCAACACGTGCCGCAGGATCTTCCACGGATTGATGCTGCGATTGCCGACGGATCATTCATCGAAATGCCAAACCTAAAGTCCGCATTCAACGCTGCACTGGGAAACCACCTCCATCTCATCGCCCTCCTTGGACCAGGTGGCGTCCATGGGCACGATCGACATGCGTTGGCGTTCGCCTCCGCGGCAGCAGCCGCGGGTATTGAATCCGTGCGCGTGCACCTGATCCTTGATGGGCGAGACACTCCGCCACGCTCCGCCGTGAGCTATTTAGCAGAGTTCGAAGCTAGACTCGCTCGAGTTGCACCACGTGCACGGATTGTCACAGTCACCGGTCGCTACTACGCGATGGATCGAGATGCGCACTGGGAGCGCACAGCGCGAGCGGTGGCCGCCATCGCCATCGGCGTCGGGGAGCGTGCAGCCACCGCCGGAGCCGCAGTCATGGAGGCCTACGCCCGCGGAGAGAGTGATGAGTTTATTCAGCCAACTGCCATTGGCTCATGGGGGAGCGGCGAGATTGTGCAACCACATGACGTCGTCATCCATTGCAATTATCGAGCAGATCGCGCGCGTCAACTTGCGCGAATGCTGGGCGCTGCAGAGTTTCCTGATTCGCCTCGTCCGACCTCACTCCCAGTCCGGCTCTGGGGGATGACCAAATATGCGGAAACTGAAGGGCCGCCGGCGCTCTTTCCTCCACGAATTGTCCCGTCGCTAGCAGCAGTCTACGAAGCGGCAGGGCTGCGGCAGTTCCACGTAGCTGAGACGGAGAAGTACGCGCATGTTACCTATTTCTTCAATGGGCGCCGTGAGGGGCCATTCTCTGGCGAGCGTCGCCTCCTTATTCCCAGCTCGAGGGTCGCGACCTACGATCTGGATCCCGCGATGCGCACCAGCGAGATTGCCGATGCTGTCTGTGCGGCCGTCACCGCCGGCGACGAAGCCCTGATTGTCGCAAACATTGCGAGCCCCGACATGGTGGGACATACAGGTAACCTTGCAGCAGCGATCATCGCATGTGAGGCTGCCGACCTCGCAATCGGGCGGATTGCCGATGCCTGCGCTGCTGCATCGGGCACGCTCCTCTTCATCACTGGCGATCACGGTAACGCCGAGGTGATGTGCACCCCCGACGGTAGCCCGAAGACAAGCCACACGCTCAACGACGTGCCGCTCCTGATTGCTGGTGAGGCGGTCCGCGGTCGACGCCTGCATGACGGAGAGCTCCGCGATATCGCCCCCACCCTCTGCATGCTTGTGGGAATGGCTCCGCCCAAATCTATGACCGGGCATTCGCTCCTCGCTGAGGACGCCGAGAGCAGTGGTAGACTGGGCGCGTAGTAGAAGCAGCAGGAGGAGCCATGAACCCAGTCCTCGCGGTTGGCCAGATTATTGTCTGCATCTTCCTCGTCATTGCGATCCTCATGCAGGCCCGTGGCGTGGGACTAAGTTCGGCATTTGGTGGAGACTCGAGCGTCTACCGTTCGCGTCGAGGCGTGGAACAGCAGCTCCTTCGCTTCACGGGGCTTTTGATCATCCTCTTCGTCGCCTTCTCGCTGGTCGGCTACCTCCAGACAAACTAGCCGCCAGAGTGGCGTAGTTTCATGGCAGAGCGCACGCTTCCAAGTGCACGGCGGATCATCACCGCACTCCTGTTTGTCGCCACGCTCGCCACAGGTGGCATGCAACTCGGAATCCTCGGCGACTCCGGAGGGAGCGTCGACCTTGGGCCGGGCGTCACCCTCCCAACTGGTGACGGTGCCCTGATCGAGGGGGTACTCGGTCTACCGCGCTCGCCCTACCCACTCTTCGCAGAGACTGGCGCCGACCGCGCGCTTGTCGCCCTCACGTGTCGTGGTCTCACTCGTCTCAATGAGAGCAACTGGGCGATGCCGGACCTCGCGACCGAGTGGTCGTCGTTTGACAGCGGAAAGGCATGGAACTTTACGCTCGACCCTGCAGCACGATGGGACGACGGAACCCCGGTCAGCATCGACGACGTCCTCGTCACAATAGGAGTAGCGAGCGAGCTGAACACTGCCGGCGGCTATTGGAACTCGATCACCGTTGAGGCCGGCGAGCGCGATGGTGCATTGATTGCGCGGAGCCCCCGCGCGCTTGCGAACCTTCCTGCCATGTTTGCAACGTTGCCGCTCCTCCCTGCGCACATTTACAGCGGCCTCGCCGCGGGCGACGT
>JBJSXZ010000195.1:0-2037 GCA_046086645.1 Candidatus Limnocylindrus sp. | reverse complement strand
TGCACCCTCACGCTCTAACGGCAGCCAAACACCGGCCGGCCTCTCGCGGCCGCGGTACAATCCTCGCCATGGTTCGGCAGCGTCGATTGGCAAGCGTCGTGATGTGCATTGCTGCGCTCACAATTTCCGCCGCCCCGGGTGGCACGCCGCCATCGATCGACGATCTCACGTGGAGCCCAATGCTCGGATCGACAGGATCCGCCCTCGTCAATGACGCAGTGTGGGCAATCGCCGTTGATGGCAACGATGTGTACGTGGGAGGCGCCTTTACCGATTTTGCAGGTATCGCCAACGCTGATCGAATTGCACGGTGGAATGGTGACGCGGAAGAGTGGGAGGCCCTCGCTCCAGGTGGCGCGAGTGATGGTCCGATCCATTCGGGCGCCGTATACACGATCTCCGTTGCCGATGGTGTCGTCTACGCAGGCGGCTCGTTCACCGTAGAAACCGATGACGGTGACTGCAATCGCCTTGCGTCCTACACCCTCACCACCTCCACGTGGTCTGGGTTCGGCACGTGCCCCGGAAGTCAGGTGATCAGCAATGGCGCAATCTATGCGGTGAAGGTAGTTCCATCTGGTCGACTCTATGTTGGTGGAAGTTTTACGGATGCCGATGGTGCAGCTAACAATGACTATGGCATCTACGGCACCTATGCCTCTGGGAGCTGGACATGGAGTGGCCTTGGCGATGACGGTGGTGGTCCTGCGCTCAACGATTTCGTCTCGAATTTCGCAATTCATCCTGATGGCGGAGTAATCGTCGTTGGCAATTTTGGCGACGCTGGCGGAACGCTCGGTGCAAACTCAATAGCGCGATACGATGATGCGCTCTCACCTTCGTGGATCGCCCAAGACCCAGTCTCCGTCACCTACTACGGTGCATTGAAATCTGGCTCAGACCTCTTCGTGTCGGGATGGGAGCATGCCTACATCCGCACCGGCGGGAATTCCTGGCGTGCGCTCTGCACGGTTGCACTTTTCGGCGGGGGAGGTCTCACCTGGGGATCTATGGCCGTGACATCAAACGACCTACTCCTCGTGGGAGGTTCGGGCGGCCTCTATGCCTGCGACACAGAGGATGGTGGCACTGCAACGTTGGTACCGAACAGCGGATTCGTGCGCGCCCTTGCCTCATATCGCGGTGCCACGATCGTTGGCTCAAGTGGCACCATCGACGGAGGGAGCGACCATATCGCCATCCTTGGTGAACTCCTTCCAAATACGAGCCGCGAGGATGGTGCACCTACCGCGATGCGCCTCGCACTCCTCCTCCTCGCCGCCGTGACCGCGCTCGCAGGGACGCGGCTCCTCCAACGCGACTAACTCGTTCGTGCAATCTCCGCACCGCACCCACATCTTCTGCCCCGCGTAATCGCACCGCACCCCGCTACACTCCCCCCATGAGCACGCAGCCGATCCGCGCCTATTCGGGGATCCAGCCGTCTGGTGCGCCGCACCTGGGGAACGACCT
The DNA here is from genome assembly GCA_046086645.1 of Candidatus Limnocylindrus sp. Taxonomy (GTDB): domain Bacteria; phylum Chloroflexota; class Limnocylindria; order Limnocylindrales; family Limnocylindraceae; genus Limnocylindrus. Next base: position 564 of record JBJSXZ010000195.1, on the reverse strand, counting down.
GGGCGCCATCCGCAACTACGTGGCGCTGCAGGAGAACTACGAGTCCATCTACTGCATCGTCGATTACCACGCGCTTACCAGCGTCCACGACGGCGAGCGCATGCGCCGCCAGACGCGGGAGATGGCGGCGGCGCTCATTGCCCTCGGCCTCGACCCGAACAAGTGCGCCCTCTTTGTGCAGAGCCATCGCCCCGAGGTGCTGGAGCTCGCCTGGATCCTGATGACCGTCACCCCCGTCAGCTGGGTGGAGCGGACGCCTACCTATAAGGAGAAGAAGCTGAGCCAGCCGGACGACGTCAACCACGGCCTCCTCACCTACCCGATCCTGCAGACCGCGGACATCCTCCTGCCGAAGGCGAGCGTGGTCCCAGTCGGCAAGGACCAGGCGGCGCACCTGGAACTGAGCCGAGAGATCGCACGCTCCTTCAACCACAAGTTCGGCGAAACCTTCCCCGAACCGACCGCCGTCTTCACGGAAGCCCCCGTGGTGCTCGGCACCGACGGCGAGAAGAAGATGAGCAAGTCGGTCAACAACACGATCGACATCCTCAGCGACGCCGAGAC
>JBJSXZ010000194.1:0-28966 GCA_046086645.1 Candidatus Limnocylindrus sp. | reverse complement strand
TTGGAACGGGTTCGATCCACTCGCACCAACTCGGATATCGTCGACGCGCTCACAGTTCTCGCCGTCGGTACGCCAGAGCTCGTTGCCTACGGCGCGATCGTCTGCGGAAAAGTAGAGCCAATCTCCAAAGCCAGCAAAATTTGCCGGATACGAGCTCGCCGATCCCGCGGCGATGTTGCAAACACGCTTGGTGGTAGAGCCGTCGGTGCGCCAGAGCTCGTTGCCGTTCGTATCCTCAGCTGCCGAGAAATAGACCCAACCCCTATACGTATAGAAGTTGTCGGGGCTCGAATAGTCCGTCCCCTCGTCGATATCGGCGACGAGTTCAGTGCGCTTGCCGTTGCTGCGATACACCTCGCCGCCGGTCGCAGGGGCATCGGCGTAGGTGTAGATCCAGTTTCCGAGGACGGCCGTGTCGTTGCCATCCATCGCATAGGAGCTGTAGTCGCCGGGGGCAATCTCGTCGACGAGGTGAATGACAGGGAGCGACGCAGCCCGGGCCGGACCGGCTAAGGCGACCGAGAGGCTCACCGCGAGCGTGACCAACCTTCCATGAACCTGCATCGTGTCCCTCCACCTCTCGGGGGGCGACTGCGGCCCCATCGTGCTGCATCTTACCGACGGGCCCGCCAGGCGCGCACTTACCCGCCGCGGCACGCAACCGCTTGTAGTCCGGCACCGTTAGATTCGGCGGCCGACCTACCGCAGTTGGAGGTTAAGACGCTAACCAGGGCTCGGCCCGATTGCAACCATGGTTGCATATTTCGTGAAACAAACTCGTTTTCGACTTATCAGAGCACTATGCTGTGCCAGTGCATGCAGGTCGCATGCGGAGGAGGCAGTGTGGAATTTACAGAATCAGTGAAGAGGAACCTAACTACGAGTGCATATGCCGATTTCTCGGGCAGGGCAAGTCGATCAGAGTACTGGTGGTTTACCCTAGGATCGTTTGTGATTGGTTTCATTGCCGGTCTTGTTGAGGCATTCGTTGGTATTCCGCTCGTATCAGTCGTGGTGCTTGCCATGATCGTTCCTTCGATCGCACTCTCTGTGCGGCGCTTGCACGATACAAACCGCAGCGGTTGGTACTTACTCTTAGGATTAGTCCCACTTGTTGGGAGCCTTGTATTGCTCTTCTGGTGGGTGAGCGCTGGTGATGCGAAGGCAAATCGCTTTGGGGCTGCGAGCAAATAGCTCTTATTAATGAAATAAATAGGAGGGAGTAGAAATGGCAACTAACCGAGCATCGGTTGAGTACAAGGTCCTGACGCAGAAAGATCGTTTCTGGGGCGGAAAATTCGATCCCGAAAAATTGGAGCAGGCGCTCAACTCCTACGCAGAAGAGGGCTGGCGTGTCGTTGCATCAGCAACGGCAAGCTTCCCGAGCCTCACAGGAAACCGCGAAGAGATGATTCTGGTTCTCGAACGTGAGGCCTAGGTATGGAGGAATACGAACTTCCACGTGGCTCAAAGATGGACGGAGTGTTCATAACTGAGGCTTTATCAATTCTAGACCAAAAGGTGGTTGGTCCTGTCTCGTGGGACGCCACCGGGCAGAACCAAGACCTTCGGTACGTCAAAGCCGGCTTAGCGAAGGCTGCTCGAGAACTGGGCGCCAATGCAATCGTAAAGTTTGAATATGGACAACGAGGAAAGACCAACATTTTTGGTGGTTTAATTGACGCCGAGAAATGGTTCGGTAGTGGAATCGCTGTAAAAGTCTCTCCGTCTCTCTTAAGCGAGGTGCCCGATCGGAGTTCAGAAAAGCTCACCTGGAAGGGTTGGTAGCGATCAGGTCTCGTGTGATTCGCTACGGGGTCAGCGTCGTGCCTGGAGAGGCCGTAGGTGGTGCTGGTTCTGTGTTTATCGTTGAGTTCGGTGTTGGCGGCGTAGTTGGCACATCGGCGCGGTTGTCGATGTCCCTCTCTGGCGTGCGGAATTCGCATGTGCCATCAGGTTCGCACGTCCACGCGAACCTGTCGGGGAAGCAATAGTCAAGCATCTGCGTGTGACGATCAAGTCCTTCCTGCGTACAGATAAGGTTGTGCACCTCTTCCTTTGACATCGTGCTGCCAGGGCAATCCCAGCAGGTGTTAGGTGTCGGTAAAGGCGCAGGCGAAGTTGGGTCCTCACTCGCGATGAACGTATTGTCTGGCTCCAGTGCGCGTGTCGGCGTCTCGGTAGAGAGAGCGGCAACGAGGACAATGGCAGCTAATGTGAGTGCATTCGACACAACAGCGCGTACTCGGGTGCTTCGCATGTGCAAAACCTCACTCCGTTGCTGCGTGCGCTCGCAGATACGCTATCACCTCGCTCCATGTATCAAATGGCGCATGGCCGAAATGAAGCCATTTCTGGCCGCGGCGCATGCCGAAGAGCTCGGCACCGTTGTTCGGCCGATCGTCGACGAGGAAGTGACCGCGGTTGAGCTGCTTGTTGTGCGTCAGGATGAGGCGTTTCTCCGCGGTCGGGCCGAGATGTCGCTCCACCCACTCCAGCTTATCTGACCAGGCACTCGGGTTGCGCCACGGCGCGGTGGACAAAATGAAGGTATCGAAGATCTCGCTCAACTCACGATACGCGGCAATCGCACCCGGCATCGGTTGCATAAGGCTAAAGATGCCCGGGATCTCATCGGGACGATCTCCGTGCTGCACAAGCAGCGCAGGGTTAACTGCTCGCATGCCAGAAGGGAAATCAACTAACACGTTGTCCAAGTCGATGTAGAGGATCTTCTGAGTGCTTTTGCGCATCGCTTCCTTTTGCTTATTGTTGTAATGATTCCTGAGCTGCCTACGGCGCGCACCGATACGACTCCCAGATTTCAGGCGGCCTTACCCCGTGGTCCGACCAGCTGGGACTTCAATGAGCGATGCTCTGAGTAGAGCCGTCCGTTTGGCATGCGTGCACCCCGGAATACGCAGCTGGTGAGCGTTGCATCGTCGAAGCAGGCGTTCAGGAGATTCGCGCCAACAAACGCTGCGCCGTGTAGCACTGCGCCACGGAAGCTCGCACCCTGCAAATTTGAACCGCTGAAGTCTGCATCGCACAACGAGGCATAGTCAAACGTTGCATCGATGAGCACGCATGCACAGAAGCTGGTTCCGGTCGCGTGGACCTTGTCAAACACCGTATTCGTCCCAGTTACCTGGAGTAACGAGGCAAAGGCAATCATCGAGCCAGTGAACTTTGCGTTGTTCATCTTGCATTTGAAGAACGAGGTTCCGTTGAGCGTGCACGAGAGGAACTGCAGGTTACTTACATCTGCGTCGTCGAACATTTCCGCGCAGGTGAGATCTTGGCTGCGGTAGATACCGCCGCCGAACTGGAGAATGCGGCGCTTGAGTTCGGCATCGCCGTTTCCGGTCGGCCGTTCGAGTTCATCGGTCTTCTGGTGTTCGAGGGACTTTCGTGGTTTCGGCTGGTCGAGCATGGCACCTCCTCCGCTACATCTAGGGGCGCGGATACTAGAATGTGCTTCAGAAAAGTGCAAGGGCGCCTTGCCCTACATTACCTACCCGTCGCGCCTTCGCAGCCTTGGCCGATCTGGCAGCTTCGGACGCAGTGCTGTGGTTGCGCCCCTCGTGCGCTTGACTACGCGAGCTGCGCGCGTGCCGCGAGCGGTTCGCGCCACTGTGCGCGCTGCGACGCGGCGCCGCTCAAGGTACTCATTGGTCCAATCCTTGAGCAGTACGAGGAAGGCGATGAAGAGGCGCACGAGGAAGACGAGAATGATGAAGATGATCTGCGCCAGATAGAAGAGGAACTGAATCAAGTACCAGGCGAAGAGAACACTGCCCACCAGGATCGTGACGATGAGCGCGCCCCAGCCGAAGAACTTCCCCATGGGCGTAGTGTGGCGCAGTTCCGCGCCACGTGTGTGGCACGGCTCGCTGTACGGTTATGGAGCGATCAGCAACCCGCTTGGAAGCGACCCACTTGTAATATCGATGTAGGAGTTATTCCTGTTTTTTCCGTTCAACTTGCTCCGGCCGATGCTCAGCGCGTCAAAGTCGAGCCAGTACAAGTTGTTGCCCTGTCGGGCAAGGCTATACGCCATGCCTGTCGGACCCGGATCGATGAACGATATGTCCTTCGCCTTGCCATTCAGTTTCACCCTGCCGATGATATTTGCATCGGCATTTGACCAATACAGGTAGTTGCCGACGGTGATGAGATCAACGAAGTTCAGTAGCTCTTCGCCAACATCGAGGTTCTTCACGAAATTCTCATTCTTCTTCGATCCGTTCAGCTTGACGCGGCCGATGCTGGCAGTCGCATCGTCTGTCCAATAGATATACGGACCCTTGATGACGAGCGCATTTGGCTCCGCCTCGGTGCCCAGATCAATGTATGACTCATTGAGATCGGTGCCGTCGGTCTTCACGCGACCGATTGCGGACGACGCCCCATCCGTCTGAATCGTCCAGTAGAGATAGTCGCCACGAATAGCAAGGTCGCGTGGTTGTCCGCCGGAGAGTGTGACGTAGTGCTCATTCAGGTTTGTCCCTGCAAGGTCAACACGCCCAATGCCGATGCTGCTACTGGCGAAGTAGAAATTCGTCCAGTAGAGGTAGGTGCCATCGGTAACGATGCTCCATGGAACGGCATCGTCGTTGAGATCGACAAACGCGAAGTTCTTGTCTGTGCCGTCTAGGTTCATGCGACCAAGAGTGGTATTGCCGTTGTACTGAAGCCAGTAGATATATGGTCCGTCGGCACGAGCTGCGGGTGGAGTGATACCGACGAGCAGGCCGATGGCGAGAAGCGCTGCGATCACGGAGACTGTGCGACGACTCATTGATCCTCCTCGCTCTCGTGTCGAGCGTTGCGAGCAACCATCGCAAGTGTAGCAGGAGCGCACACGCGCTCGTTCTACAGTACGGTAGGCAGATGCGTGGCGGGTGGTGGAAGAGTCCCATACTCCAATCGGTGGTGCCCGTCATCGAGGGTGCCCAGCATGTGCGCCTCGACCTTGGCGAGATCGAGCGCGTGGCGACCTGGATGGCCGCCGAGGAGTGGGCGCCGCTCGACGCGCCGATGCCGCCGGGCGCCGATCCGTTCTTCTTCAGCGACGACCTCAACCAGCAGGTTGATCTGATCATGCTCGCGAATAGCATCGACTTCGCCTTCACGAGCTTCACGACATCGCAAAAATTCGAGGTTGACTACCTCGGCCAGCGCTGGTCAGACAGTGAGGCGATGGGTGCCTGCCTCCATCGCGCGATCACTGCAGGTGAGCCGATCCTCGACGGTGCGTGGGCCGCGAACGTGAATCGTGCGCACCTTGAGCGGCTCTTCCGCGCCGAGATGGAGATGCCGATGCTCGACGAGCGCGTCGCCGTGCTCAACGAGGTTGGCGGCGTCCTAGTCGACAGGTACCACGGGCGCTGGCACACGTGGATCGCCTCGTGTGCGCCCGCACTCTTCGCCAACGGCGACGGACTGCTCGAGCGGATGGAAGCGGAGTTTCCACGCTTCCGCGATTTGAGCGACTGGCACGGTCACACGGTCAAGATTCAGAAATTGCCGCAGCTCGGCCTCTGGATCGCCCACCGGGCCCTCACCCCCGCCGGTCGCCCGCTCGTGCGAGACACCGAAATGTTCACCGCCTTCGCCGACTACATCGTCCCCCTCGGCCTCAACGTGATGGGGATCACTCACTACACGCCCGAACTTACCGCACGCGTACTGGCTGGTGACCTGCTCCCTCGCGACTCAGACGAAGAGATCGAGATCCGCGCCCACACCGTCTACGCCACGGCGCTCCTCACCGACGCGATCAACACCCGCCGCCCCGCTGGGCACGAGCTCATCATCCCGCAGGTCGACTACCGACTCTGGAAGAGTTACCACGCCACGCACGTGCCGCATCACCTGACGCGGACGATCATGTACTAGCGGGCTGCAGGCAAACTAATCGTCTTCGCGTGGGCAGGTGCACCGCTCTGCGGGCGGGACGTCGTTCAGGGCCTCTTCAATATGTTTGCCGCAGCCTTCCCACGTGGGCTTCTGGCAGATCTCGCACGTCACCTTTGAACACATGCGGTAAGCGTAGCGCATGGGCGGTGTATGGTGTGTGAGGCGCTCGCATCGGCGCACGTAGATGGAAGGCACATGGACTTCGCAACCGCGGTCAAGCGCAACCTCACCACCTCGGCCTATGCCCAATTCTCGGGGCGCGCGTCGCGCAGTGAATACTGGTGGTTCTTCCTCTTCACGTTGCTCGCACAGTCGGCCGCAACCGTGGTTGATGTGGCGATCGGTGTCGACCTATTTGCAAACCTGCTCACGATTGCCTTTTTCATTCCGAACCTTGCGCTCATTGCCCGCCGCCTCCATGACGTTGGTCGGAGTGGCTGGTGGTTTCTGATCGTCTTCACGATCATCGGCGCATTCCTCCTGCTCTACTGGCTGATTCGTCCAGGTGACACAGGCGCAAACGCACACGGTGAGCCCGGCGCGTAGCAACTAGGCCGCGGCCGCGGCCCGCTCGTCTGCTGCGGCAGACTCCTCGATCGTGCGCCAGCGCCAGATACGCGCACGCCCAAAGATGACGAGCGGCACAAAGAGCTGCAGCGCCCCACCAATGATGAGTGCCGTGGGGCGGTCGGTTGCGTTGGCGAGAACTCCACCGAACGCGTAGCCGAGCGTTGCACCAAGGCCCCATGTGAGGGCGCGGTTCACGCTCATGACGCGACCCAGCACACGGTCGGGCACGGCGAGTTGGCGGAAGGTCGTTATTGGCACAACGTAGAGGAGCAAGAAGAATCCTCCGAAGAAGAAGTTCGCGAGCACGAGTGGTGCGGCGAACTCCGGCGCAACGAATGCCGCAAGTGGTTGAATAAACTCGTCGAGGCCGAAGAGGATCGTCGTGACAAAGAGCAGCCTGCCGAAGCCGATGCGTGCCACCGCGCGCGGCGCAACGAGGGCGCCGAACAGACCGCCGAGGAATCCTGCCGATGAGATTGCGCCGATGAGTGCTGGTGAAAATCCGAGATCAAGCCGCTGGAAGATGATCGACTGGCCGAGCATCAGGCTGAAGGCAACGTTGCCGTTCACCGCCTCAAGTGTGACAAGGCGCAGGCGCGGTCGCGACCAGAGCGCGCGCACCCCCTCGCGGAGATCGTGCATGACGGTGTGCGAGCTTCGTGCCGGCGTCGGTGGTTCGGGGGTGCGAATCGCAGCGATACTCGCGTAACTGAGGACGAAGCTCAACGCGTCGGCAATGAGTGTCACCGGTGCGCTTACGAGCGAGATGAGTGTGCCGGCAATGCCTGGTCCGACGAATCCTGCACCTTCACCGAGCACCGATAGGCGCGCGTTGAGTCGCACGAGTGTTGGACCACTCGCGAGGCGTGGCAGATATGCGGGCCAGGCGATTTGAAAGAAGACGGTCGCGGCACCGAGTCCAACCTCGATGGTGATGAGGAGTGGCAGCGTGAGGAGGTTGACGAGATAGAGGAATGGGATGCCGAGCAGCAACACGATTCGCACGAGATCAGCGGCAAGCAAGATGCGCTTGCGCGGATAACGATCGACCCAGACGCCCGCCTGCAACCCAATGACGAGATAGGCGATCGTTGATGCCGCGCCAAGGAGCCCTGTGCCGAGCGAGTCAGCGCCGAGAAGATCGACCGCGATGATTGGCAGGGTGAGCTGCGTGATGGAGTCGCCAACGAGCGAGACGCCTTGGCCGGCGGTGACCAGACGCAGGTCGCGTGCGTCGTTCTTGGGGATGCTCATGCGCGCAGTTCGGGCGCGCGCTGCGCTACTCGCCGATTGCCGACCAGATGAAGCCCATCATCAGGAAGAATCCCGAGAAGAGGGCGACGAGGCCGACCGAGCCATAGGGCGAGGCAGCGGTCTTGTCTTCGAAGGTGCCGAGCAGAAGGCCGAAGACCACGGCCCAAGCGAGCCAGGCGGCGCCCCAGAAGACCTTGCTGTTTGGCCCGGTCATGAAGCGGCGAACCCAAGATATCTCGCGGCGCTCGGCACTCATCGCCGACATCTGGAAGATCGCCACGAAGGCGCCGCCAATGCCGAGGGCGATGAAGAACTCGACTGGGTGCATGAACGGGAGCGTGAAGAGTGCCATGGCTGAATCATAGCGGTGCGCAGGGCGCGGGGTGGGGGGATCTCTGGCACGATCAGGGAATGCTGCACTGGCTCGACGCGATCGTGATCCCCTTCCTCGCCTCGCTCTACGGGGCGGTCGGCTACCTCGGCGTGGCAGTCGCCATGGCGATCGAGTCGGCCGGGATCCCCCTACCGTCGGAGCTGATTCTCCCGTTCGCCGGCTTCCTTGTGGCCGATCCGACGGCGATCGAGCCGCTCACTGGGGCCGCCTGGAGCCTGCCGCTCGCCGTTCTCGCTGGCACGATTGGCAACACCGCTGGCTCGCTCCTCTTGTATTGGATCGGCGCACGCGGCGGTCGCCCGCTGCTCGAGCGCTACGGTCGCTACCTCCTTATTCGTCAGCACGAGCTCGACCTTGCCGATCACTTCTTCGCGCGCCACGGTGATGCGACTGCGTTCTGGAGTCGCCTCCTGCCGGTGGTGCGCACATTCATTAGCTTCCCTGCTGGCGTGGCACGCATGCCCCTGCGTCGCTTTATCGCCTACTCCACCCTCGGCGCCGCAATCTGGTCGACCCTCCTTGTCTGGATTGGCGCACAGTTGGGTGCACGCTGGACCGACATTCGCGACGCCCTCGCGCCACTCGATACGGCGCTGGTACTTGCAGTTGTGCTCGCCCTTGTCGCCGGACTCGCTTGGCGCCTCGGCTGGTTGAAACGCCGATGACCACGAGTGGCATACCGGTGCGCATCGGCGTGCAGCTCCCTGAGGTTGAGCGGGTCGTTGGCTGGCCCGAGTTGCGCCGCATTGCAATCGCCGCCGAAGAGAGCGGCTTCGACTCGCTCTGGGTTGGCGATCACCTCCTCTACCGCAACGACGGCCGACCAGAGCGTGGGCCACATGAATGTTGGACAACCCTCGCCGCAGTTGCGGCAGTAACGGAGCGCGTCGAGATCGGTCCGCTCGTTGCCTGTGCCTCGTTTCATCCGCCCGCGGTGTTGGCGAAGCAGGCGGCTAACGTGCAAGAGATCTCAAACGGTCGGCTCATGCTCGGACTCGGCGCGGGTTGGAACGAGGCAGAGTACGCCGCGTTCGGACTTCCTTATGAGAAGCGCATCTCGCGCTTTGCCGAAGCGTTCGCAATCATTGCGCCGCTCACACGCGGTGAGCGCGTGACACTCCAGGGTGAATACTTCTCGGTTGACGATGCGGTGCTTCTGCCGCCGTTGACGAAGCCGATTCCGCTCATGATCGGCAGCAACGGACCGCGCATGCTCTCGATCGCGTTGCGCGAGAGTGCCGCGTGGAACACCTGGTATGCGAGCTACGGCAACACGGCAGAAGGATTCGCGGCGCTCAACGCCGAGGTCACCGCCGCGTGCGGCCTGGCCGGTCGAGAGCCGCGCACGCTACGACGCAGCGCTTGTGTCTTGGTGCGCGTTGAAGAGGGCGCGAGCGAGCGACCGCTCGACGAGGCGCATCCGCCCGTTGCAGGCAGTGCTGGAGAGATTGCAGCACGCCTGCGCAAATTTGCCGACGCGGGTGCTGACGAGATCATCATCGTGGCGAACCCGATCACCGAACGCGCAGTCCGTTCGCTCGGCGACGTGGTGGCAGCGCTGCGATGACCGTTGCGGTGATCTCGGATATTCACGCGAACCTTCCTGCACTCCGCGCGGTGCTAGCCGACATCGATGCAACGGCGCCGAATGCAACGATCTGGCACACGGGTGACATCGTGGGCTACAACGCGCATCCGAACGAGGTGATTGAGCTGCTGCATTCGCGCGGCGTGATTGGCGTGATGGGGAATCATGATGCTGCGGCAGTTGATGTGATTGATGTGCTCGACTTCAATTCCGCCGCCGCGGCGGCGATTGCGTGGACGAAGTCGGTGCTCACTCAAGCATCACGCGAGTGGCTTGAGAACCTGCCGCGCATCGTTGAACTCGGTGATGCAACGCTCGTGCACGGGAGTCCAAGCGATCCGTTCTGGGAGTACATTGATAGCGCGCAGCGTGCAGGCGCAAACGCCGAGACGTTGAAGACGCCGCTCTTGTTTCACGGCCATACGCATCGGCCGCGCCTCTTTGCCGCAAGTGATCCTGCCGGTCCCGTGCATGCGATCCCGATAAACGTCGCGCCGATCTCGCTGTCGAAACATGCGCTCATCAATGTTGGCTCGGTTGGGCAGCCGCGCGACGGCGACCCGCGCGCCTGCTGGGTGCTTTGGGAGCACAGCGATGTCGAGGGGTCGCGCCTCGGCAGCGCGACGTGGCGGCGTGTCCCCTATGCGATTCGCGAGACGCAGGCGGCGATGCGTGCCGTGCACCTGCCGGAGCGGCTCATCGAACGGCTCGCGCACGGGGAGTAGCGCCGCGAGGGGGTAGCGCCGCGAGCGCAAAAACGGTGCGACGCCGAGAATATGCAGATGGCAACCACACCGCGCCGCCTCCCCCCATTCGAACGGCTCGGCGCGCTGATCTATCGCCGTCGCCTGCTCGTGATCGGCATCTGGATCGCAATCATTGCGATCGCCCTCCCCGTGGCGCCGCAGGCGCCAGGCGCACTCCAGGCGGGCGGGTTCGATCTACCGACGCTCGAGTCGGCGCGAGCACGGGCGCTCCTTGAGTCGGAGGTTGGTGCCCCGCCGTCGGCCCTCGTTCTGGCGATCACGTCGGAGACGCTCACCCCTGGGACGATCGCCTTCGAGACGGCGGCGGCAGAGGCAACCGCGGGGGTGGCGCGCGCGCCGCACGTCACGCTCATCCGCTCGCACCTCATCGCACCAAACCAGGTGCGCGCCACCGATGGGATTGTCTATGACGTCGTCTTCCTCGACCTGAAGCCCGACGACTCGCCCGAGGCCCTCGCGGGAATCCAGGCGGCGCTGCGCAGTGTCGAGGGGATCACCGTGGCGATTGCCGGCGGACCAGCCTTTTACGCAGATATCCAGAGTGTGTCGGAGAGCGACCTGCGTCGGAGTGAGCTGATCAGCCTCCCACTCGCCGCGCTCGTCTTGCTCTTGGTGTTCGGCTCTGCAGTCTCTGCCGGGCTGCCACTCGCTGTTGGTGGTGCGGCAGTGCTCGTGGCGCTCGCGACGATCTTTGGCATTGCGCAGGCGACGCGCATGAGCGTCTTCGTGTTGAACCTCACGACGCTGCTCGGTCTCGGCCTTGGTGTCGACTACTCACTCTTGCTCGTCTCGCGCTTCCGCGAAGAACTCACGCGTTCGGATGTTGCCGACGCGGTGCGGCGCACCGTTGCAACGGCGGGGCGCGCCGTCTTCTTCTCGGGCGTAACGGTGATGCTCGGGCTCGCCGGATTGATGCTGTTCGACTTTGCGATCTTGCGCTCGATCGGCATTGCGGGCGCAATCACCGTCGGCCTCGCCGTCGCGGCGAGCCTCACGCTACTCCCGGCGCTCCTCGGCGTTCTTGGCGCAAACGTCGACCGGCTCGCCGTGCGCCGACTGAGCGGTGGTGCGATCAACGAGCAGGGGCCCTGGGCACGGCTCGCACGCGGCGTGATGCGCCGACCGGTTGCCGTGGCGCTGCCGACGCTCTTCTTGTTGATTGCGCTTGGCACGCCATGGCTCAACGTGAAGTTCAACGCGCCAGACGGGAGCATCTTGCCAGAGCGTGTTGCGAGTCGCCAGGCGCTCGACGCACTCACACGCTCGTTTGGTGAGGGCGAGTTCTCGCCGATGACCGTTGCGGTGCGCACCAACGGGAGCGTGCTCTCGGCTGACAACATCGCCCTGCTCTACGCCTGGGTGGCAAAACTGCAAGAGGACCCGCGCATCGCGCGCGTCGATTCGATCGTGTCGATTGATTCGCGCCTCACCCTCGCGCAGTACCAACTCTTGTACGGATCGGCTGCGGGCACACCGCCCGATCGCTACGTGCAGCAGTTGCTTGCGGCGACAACGCGGAGCGACTTCACCGCCGTGACGATCACGCCGGCCCAAGGGCCGAATCGGCCCGACACGCGCGCGCTCGTGGCAGAGCTGCGCGCAGCAACGCCGGGCGCAACGGGTGCAGGTGTGCCGAGTGCGATCACGCCACCCGCGGGGCTTACGACACTTGTTGGTGGTGGGGCGGCAGAGATTGTCGATGTTGTCGAAACGATCTCGAGCGAGTTCCCGCGCAGCGCGCTGGTGGTGATTCTCGCCACGCTGTTGATCTTGGCGGTGCTCTTGCGGTCGATTCTGTTGCCGATCAAGGCGGTGTTGATGAATACGCTCTCGATCTTGGCGAGCTTCGGTGCACTTGTCTGGACCTTCCAAGAGGGTAATCTCTCCGCACTCCTAGGTTTTGCGCCACTCGGATTTGTTGAGACGACGATTCCCGTGATCTTGTTCTGCGTGCTCTTTGGCCTCTCGATGGATTACGAGGTGTTCCTCTTGACCCGCATGCGCGAGATCTACGATCGCACGGGCGACAACACTGCCGCAGTTGCAGGTGGGCTTGAGCGAAGCGGCAGGATCATCACGAGTGCTGCACTCATCGTCGTGGTGGTTGCAGGATCATTCGTCTTCGCGGAGATCGTATTGATCAAGGCGCTGGGTGTTGGCGTGGCGATCGCGGTGGCGCTCGATGCGACGATCGTGCGCGCGCTCCTCGTTCCCGCAACGATGCGCCTTGTGGGCAACTGGAACTGGTGGGAGCCGCGCTGGATGACGCGCATCCTCGCCGGTCGCATTGCGAGCGAAGCCGAGGCTGAGGCGGGCACGCAATGAGGGCGCTGTTCGTTTTCCTGGCATTTGCGGTGGCGGCGTGCAGTGGGCCGATTGCGGCGAACACGCCCGCGCCAACCGGTGCGCCGTACGTGAAGCCATCGCCGCGGCCCGTTGCGAACGACCCGGTTGCCATCTCGTTCCCGCGCGATGATGCGCCGCACGACCGCCTCACCGAGTGGTGGTATGTGACCGGGCACCTGCAAAGTGCCGACGGCCGTCGCTTCGGCTATGAGTTCGTGATCTTCCGCGCCCAGCGTGGCGAGTTCCCTGTCACCTGGGCCTCGCACATCGCCGTTACCAAGAACGTATCGCCGGGCCAGACGGGTGGCTTCAGTTACGACGAGCGGAGCGAAGTGGGTGCGCAGGTCGACATCCAGGTGCTCCTCGATCGCGAGGTAACCGCCGCGTTCGCGATCACCGGCGCGAATCCGCTCGATCCTTCGACCTTGAATCGCGAACCGTGGACGATGCTCCTCATGCCAGGGGGTGCGATGCAGCTGAGTGGCAACGGCCTCGACCTCCAACTCGCTGAAGGCGGCGCGCCCGTCTTGCACGACATCGACGGCTGGGTCGGCTTCGCTGGCGCGGGTGGCTCGTACTACTACTCGCGCACGCGCATGCCCACAGCCGGCACGATCACCGTTGATGGTGCGCCGCTCGCCGTAACGGGTAGCTCGTGGTTTGACCATCAATGGGGCGACTTCATCGCCATAGGCGACGGTGGCTGGGACTGGTTCGCCCTCAACTTGAGCGACGGGAGCGACCTCATGCTCTCGCTCGTGCGCGACGCTGCGGGTGGCTATCCACTCGTCTACGGCACCTGGGTGACCACGGATGGACGCGTGCGGCACCTCGATGCGAGCGAGATCAACCTCACCTCGACTGGCACCTGGCTCAGCCCAACAACTGGGACACTCTGGCCGTCGGGTTGGAGCCTCGAGATCGAACACCTGAACTTGGCGGTAACCATCACCCCCGAAGTTGCCGACCAGGAGCTCGATACGCGGGCGAGTACGGGCGTGGTGTATTGGGAGGGGGCCTCGAACGTCGTCGGCACACGGGGGAGGCGCGCGATCACTGGCCAGGCATATGTAGAGCTCACGGGCTACGCCTCACTCCGCTGAGCCCCGCTAGAATCTCCCCATGCCGATTGAACAAGACTTCACCCCCGCGGCGAGCCCTACTCGGGCGCAGCGCCGCGACCGCGGACCACGCCTCTTCGTTACGCTCGTCACCCTTGCGATGGTTGGCGTCGTGGCCTATGGACTCCTTGCTGGCAACAACGGCTTCATCAAGGGTGTGACCAAGGCACTCAACGCCACGCCAGCACCGAGCGCATCGCCCACAACGACGCCGTAGCGGCTGCGATGAGCCACATCTTCATCTCGCCGCACCCCGATGACGCAGCGCTCAGTTGCGGCGGCCTCATCGCCAATCTCCGCGAGCTCGGTCAGAACGTGATCATCCTCACGGTGTACTCCGGCACCGGCGCGCTCGACGCGCTAACGCCGTATCAGCGACAGGCGCTCGGCTTCGGCGGCAAGGCGATCTGGCCGGCAACCGAAGCGTTCGACCGCGGCTCCATTGCTGCGGATCACGACGTACCAGGTGAGACCGACGCTGGCCTTGCCGCATGGCAGGCGGAGCCGTCGCGACTCGCTGCAACGCAGCGCGATGCCGATGCGAGCGCGAAGGAGTTTTGGCAGCGTGCTTCCTGGTATCGCCGCGCCGACATTAGCGGGAACACGCTACCGCGCGGACGCAGTGCCGATGTAGGCGACGGACAGGGTGCGAACATGCCTGGCGCCGTAGCGATCGCTGCAGCTGCAGGCGATGCGATGGCGCTGCGCCGTATGGAAGACGAGCGCTATGCGCTCTTTGCCGAAGCGAGCGTGGTCTTCCTCGATCTTGCCGATGCGGTCTTCCGCGGCTACGAGGGCGACGAGCAACTCTTTGGTGCGGTGCGCGCGGGCGACGATGCACCGGTTGATCTCTTGCGCCGCGAGATTGCGCGACTCGAGCCGCAGCGCGTCTACTTCCCGCTCGGCGTTGGCAATCATGTTGATCATGTCCTCATGCGTCGCACCGCCGCCGCACTCCTCGCAGAAGGGCGCGCGTGGGAGATGCCGGGCCCCGACTGGGCGTCACGCATCGCCTTCTACGAAGACTTCCCGTACGCCTACTGGCAGAACTTCGACGTGCGCCAGGGGCTCGCGCAGGCATACACCGCTGAGCTCCCATCCGACATTTCACTCGCTCCTGAGATCACCGATATTGCCGAGGTGCTCGAGCAGAAGGTGCAGGGGATCGCGCGCTACGCGTCGCAGGTCACGAGCCTGTTCGGCTCCGTCGACAAGATGGCCGACGCGGTGCGCACCCAGGGTGCGGCCGTTGCGTTGAGCGCGGGCCGATCTGGTGCAGCTGAGCGCTACTGGAGTGCAGTCCGCCGCGGATAACTCGCGCTCGCTACCTTGTCCCTTGAGCTTCTCCGCCGTACACACCGGCGTGATCTGGCACCTCGCTGAGGCTGCCACCAACGGCGAGTGCATAGATCGCCTCGATGTCACGCATCATGAAGTCGACACAGAAGCGCGCATGCACCATCTCGTGGCCTGCCGTTGCAAGTCGCTCACCGAGTGCGCGGTCGCGAAAGAGGACGAGGATCGCGGCAGCCAGCGCCGACGGATCGTGTGATGGAACAAGGAGGCCGTTCTCGCCATTCGTGATCATCTCCGGAATCCCGCCCACATTGCTCGCCACCACCGGCCTCTTCGCGGCAAGTGCTTCAACAATCGCGAGGCCCTGCGCCTCACGGTAGCTCGGCATTACGACAACGTCGCTGGCGGCCAAGATCTGCGGCACATCGTCGCGTCGACCGAGGAAATGCACGCTATCGCAGCAGATCTCTGCGCGCAGGTGCGCGGCGGCGAGCCCTTCGAGGCGATCGCGCTCCGACCCTTCGCCAACGATGAGGAGGTGCGCAGTTGAATAGTGGTGGTGCACGAGTGGCCAGGCCTCGATGAGCGTCGGATGCCCCTTCTCTGGTTCAAGGCGCCCCACCACCGTCGCGATCTGCGCTCCTGCAGGAATGCCAAGTTCGGCGCGGAGCGCCGTTCCGTTGCTGGGCTCGTCGAAGCGCTCGAGGTCGACCCCGTTATAGATGCGGCTGATCGGCGTGGTGTTGCGCTCCTCTGCCACGAGCTTATGGACGATCGCGTCACTCACGGCGATCAAGCGATTGATGCGCGGCGTGATCCGTTCGAGAAGTTCTCGATCTTCGGCCGAGCGGAACCTGCTCGAGTGCACGGTCGAGACGGTATAGGGACGGCTCCCCGTGCGCTGCTCCATGATCGCTGCGGCGGCGACCCCCACAACCTCGGCACGGAACATGTGCGCGTGGAGCACCTGCGCCTTGAGGGCGATAAGGCGATCAGCAAGGTGCTCTGCGGCGCGCTGGTTATCCTCGTCGTCGATCACCTCAACGGCGATGCCGAGGCGCTGGAGGCGTGCGACAGTGCTCCCGTGCGAGAGCGAGATGACGTGCACGTCGTGACGCGAGGCGTCGAGGCGCAGCACCGTGTTGACGACGCTCTCTTGCGCGCCGCCATTCGTGCCGGTTGCGAGAAGCTCCACGACGCAGATGCGCGATCCGTCGGGGAGTGGCCCTGCTGGCGTGCGGCCACTGCAGAGCTCGCCGCTTGCCGGTCGCGTCATGCGCCACCTACGGTGAGCTGCAACACATCGGTGTCGACAGCGCCACACTCATACTTATACGGCTCATTGCCGCGCAAGAAGTCGAACGCGCGCTTGCGCATGTCGATCGCTCGCGTCACTCCCGCGACGAAGAGCAAGACACCAGGCGAGAGTGCACGCGCCGCACTATCGCCGCCCGCGTTCCAATAGCGCACGGCGTCGGCGTCATTGAGAAAGAGACCGGCGGCAAAGTTGCCAAACTCTGCCGAACGGGCGATGAGGAGCGTAATCATCCCTGCTGGCGCACGCTGGAAGAGCTCGGTGATGAATCGCTCCTCTGCAGCACCCTTCGGCGTTGACGTGAAGAGGCCGCCCTCACCCCACCGCGATCGGTGGAGGCGGATGAACTCAGGAAGGTCGCGGAGGAGATCGTCGCTCGCGTCGATAGCGACGCCGGCGGATTCACCGCGACGGAACTTCCGGCGGATCTCATGACGGTCCTTCTTGTCGATGCGCTCAAGGTGCGCGTCGAGATCTGTCACCCCAACGAGATCGATTGCTGGCGCGGGCTCTTCAACAGTGAGTATCGCCGTGCGCCGCTGCTCCCTTGCCGCTGCGGTGAGTGCATCGATGAGCAGCGCATGTGCTGGATCACTGCGCCGAAGGCGACGCAGATCGAGTGGTGCATTGTCTTGGAGAAGTGCTGCAGCGAGTGCCGTGGCCGCGCGCGTTGCACATGATCCTGGCGTGAAATCGAGGAGTACCGTTGCGTAGTCGACGTGATACGTCGCTCCGAGATAGCGCACTCCATCGGGACGCCGCATGAGCGGTAGATAGGCGCAGAGTCCCTCGTTTTCGTACACGGCGAGTGAGATATCGACCGCCTCATCTCCGTAGGCGAGCCACCAGGCGTCGTGCACGCTGCGATCGCTGAAGGCACTTGCGGCAGGATTTGTGGTGAGGAGGCGCTGCCAGTCTGCGGGCGCAATGGTGTGAAGTACCGCAGGTGAGACGCGACAGCCATCAACAGGTGCGTTCATCCACCCCATCGTACGCGGACGGTACGACCCCTGTCAGAGGATGCGTGAATGCAGCACGAACGCGCTCCTCAACCCGCGTGGCTCACCACCTATCGCTCTGTGCGCCACGCGCTCTTGCACCTTGTTGCACCAGTGCTGCTGCTCGTGGCACCGCAACGATGCGGCGGGTGCGAGGCGGAAGGGTCAGCGTTCTGCGATGCGTGCCGTGCTGCCGCACTTGCGAGCGCACCGGCACAAATCGCTGCTCGTGAGCTGCCGCGTGGCTGCGATACAGCGGGAGTTGTAGGGAGTTATCTCAGTCCACTCGGCGTTGCGCTGCGCACCTTAAAGTTCCGCGCCGCACCCGAGCTTGCCGATCCACTCGGCGCGCTGCTCGCGACAACCGTGCGCACGGTGCAGCTCGAGCTCGATGGAAGCGCGCCACCCGTACTTGTGCCGATCCCCACCGACCCTGCACGACTGCGCGAGCGCGGCTTCGACCATGCCGCACTCTTGGCGAAAAGTGCAGCCGCCGCAACGGGGCTGCGCAGTGAATCGATCTTGGAACGAACTCGCAGTGTTCCGCCACTCCATACGCTCAGCAGGGTTGAGCGTCAGCGAGCGTTGGAGCGCGCGTTTGCGCTACGTGCTGGCGTGGAGCTCCCGGCGGCCGTCATCCTCGTTGACGACATCTGGACGAGCGGCGCAACGTTTGGTGCAGCGGCAGAGGCCCTGCGCACGGCTGGATGTGCGCGAATCGGCGCGGTCGCCGTTGCCCGCGAGCCGCTCGCCGCAGGGGGCGCGCGGCAATGAGTGTCGGCTGCAAGGAGTTGCGCAGCGTGGCAGGATCGCACCATGCCAAAGCAAGCCCCCAAGAAGAGCAGCGCACCACCTGCAGCGGCGGGGCGCATCGATCGCATGCTTGGCGCGCACCTTGCAGTGGGGGGCGGCCTCGTCAAGGCGGCCGATCGTGCTGCCGCAGTGGGGGCGACCGGGCTGCAGATCTTCACGGGCAACCCCACCGGCTGGACCCGGCGTGCCGAACTCCCGAAGGAGCTCCCCGCCTTCCGCGCGCGCATGAAGGAGCATGGCTTCGGTCCGCTCGCCGTGCATGCCGCCTATCTCGCCAATCTCGCCGGCCCAAATCCCGTCTTTCGTGAAAAGACCGTTGAGCTACTCCGGCACGAACTACGCGTTGCGCCCGAGTACGGCGCATCGTTTGTCAATGTGCACATCGGCTCGCACATGGGGACGGGTGTGGCCGCGGGCGTCGGTCGCGTTGCCATGGCAGTGGAAAAGATTCTCGACGGTGTTCCCCTCCGCGACGATAGCGCGCTGCTGGTCCTTGAGAACAGCGCGGGTGGCGGCAACGGGATCGGCGAAAGCCTCGAAGAGTTGATCGACATCCACGAGGCGATGGCCGCGCGCGGCATCGACCTCGATCGTGTCGGTTACTGCATCGACTCGGCGCATCTCTGGGGTGCGGGCGTAGCGATGGCTGGCGATGTGGAGATCGATCGACTCGTTGAACAGTTTGACAAGAAGATCGGGCTCGAGAAGCTCGTCATGATCCATTACAACGACAGCAAGGCTGAGCACAACTCCAAGCGCGACCTACACCAGCACATTGGCGGAGGGAACGTCGGCACGCGCGGGCTCGCTGCGCTGATCCAGCATCCGCGACTTGCGCACGTAAACTACTACCTAGAGACACCAGGGATGGAAGATGGCTGGGACAGGCTCAATATCGAGCGCAGCATTCAGTTGGCGCAGGGCTTGCTGAAACTGAAGCCACTCCCCGCCGAGATGACGACCACACCAACGAAAGCAGCACCTGCAAAGAGATCCGATGCGAAGGCTGGTGTTAAAGCAGGAGTGAAGGCGGGTTCGAGGGCGGTGCCGAAGCACGGTGCCGCCCCGCAAAAAAGTTCTGTCGCTCGCACCCGCACGGTGAAGCCGAAGGCGAATCCGCCAGCGAAACCGAAGGGGAAGACGACGCGAGCGACGACGAAGCGTCGCGGCTAGCGCAGGCGGCCGACTCCGCGTCGGTAGGGTGACCAGGCGAAGAGCACTGCTCCACCAAGAAGAAGACTGCCAACGCCAACAACACGATCCAGCAGGGCTAGGGCGGCTGCCTGCTCTGGTGCCATACCGAAGATGCCGAACAAGATGCCGAAGGTCCCAATCTCCACGATGCCGATCCCTGCTGGTGTTGCCGGCACGACGGTGAGCACGGCGGAGACCAGTGCGGTGAAGACCACCGCCGAGATGCCGACCATCCCCACCTCTGGTGAGACTGCAAAGAGGCCCAGTGCCGCAGCAACAAGGCCGAGACGGAGCGACTCAAGTGCCCAGACACCAAGCGAGTACGGGGTGATTTGAGCGACCATGCTGCCACCTGTGCCGGCCTGCAACGCAGTCACGGCACGCAAGAGCGGTTCGCGCACGCGTGCAGGAAGCGGAAGCCGCTTGACGATCTTCGCGCCAAGGCCACGAGAGAGCAGGAGAAGTGCAAGTGTTCCAGCGGCTACGAGCAGCGCGATGCTGACGAGCAGCGAGACGGTTGTGGAAAGACGTCCGTTGAAGGCGACAAGCGCCGATGCGCCACCAAGCAGTGCAACTGTTGCGAGATCGACAAGGCGCTCTGCAACGACGCTTCCCATCGCACCACCAAACGATGTTGCACCGTTGCGCTTCAAGAGCCAGGCGCGATACACATCGCCGAGCTTCGCTGGCAGCAGCACGTTCACCCAGAACGAGAGCGCGAGGATCTCCGTGGCTGCACGGCGTGAGATCACGAGGCCCGCCGCGTGCAACACACGACGCCAACGCAAGCCACGCAACGGATACGTTGCCGTACTCGCTACCAGTGCGAGGAGGAGATAGATCGGTGTGGCGCTTGCGATCAGCCGGCCGATTCCCGGCACGAGCTGTGCGGGGAGGAGCCGACTAATGCCGAAGAGAAAGAGCGCGGTGAAGCTGAGTGCGATCACCACGGAGCGACGCGTGATGCGACTGCGCAGTGGTGAGGTGCCACTCCGGCTCATCGTGATTCGCCGAACCGACTTCCTGTAGGAATGCGGCGGTTGTTGCGTGCCGCATTGACAACCTTTGCGACTGGCGTGATGAGCCGTGCTGCAAGCGAGCCGCGTCCCATGATCATCTCGCGATCACCGTGGAGGGCAGTGCGGAAGCCGGCTGGCGTTGAGAGATCGCCGCTCATCGCGGTTGCGGCGCCGCCCACCTCGAGGATCGTGTGTGCGTCGCTGCACGAAACGGCGGGAATCCCGTGTGCTGCGGCCAGTTCGGCGGCACGCTGGTTTCCTCCTGGGGCCATGAGCCGCGCGTTCCATCCTTCGATCCAGTCGACGTGCGGTAGAAGTTCATCGTCGGCGCTGCGGGCAAGGAGGGAGCTCCGCCATCCATCGAAGGGGTGAGGAATGCCGACAAGCCCCCCTTGTGCTCGGATCGCTGCGATCGCCTCGCGCACGGGGAGGCCGGCCGTAATGGGCTGCTCAATGAAGAGGGCGATCAGGTCACCCTCGCGGGTGCGCACCTCGCAGCCGACGATCACGGTGACCCCCGGGACCCGTGCGTCACGTGCCCTCTGCGCCCCGTCGATCCGGTCGTGGTCGGTGATGGCAAGGTGGGTGATGCCGCGTGTGGCTGCCGCGCGCACGACTGCTAGCGGGTTGCTCAGCGAGTCGAAGCTCGCATTGGTGTGACAGTGCAGATCGACGATCACTCGGGCGCCCGTGCTGCCGCCCTGGGCGGACACGTGCTCAGGCCTCGCTGGTGATGGACTTCGCGAAGACGTCGAAGTGCTCGAGGGCGATCCCTGTCCCCTTGGCGACACAGCTGAGTGGATCGGTTGCCACGTGGCACGCGACACCAGTGACCGCTGTCACAAGGCGGTCCATGTTGCGCAAGAGTGCCCCACCACCAGAGAGGACGATCCCCTTGTCAATGATGTCGGCGCTCAACTCTGGTGGCGTCTGCTCGAGCACCGAACGAATTGCATCGAGCAGGTTGCGAAGCGGCACCTCGAGGCCCTCGGTCACCTCGGTCGAGGTGATCTTGATCTCGCGCGGGAGGCCGGCGATCATGTCGCGACCCTTCACCATCATCGTCAGTTCATCTTCGAGCGGGAGGGCACTGCCGATTTCAAACTTCACCTGCTCGGCAGTTCGATCGCCAATCATCAGGTTGTACTTGCGACGAATGTAGAGCGCGATCGCTTCGTCCATACGATTGCCGCCCACGCGTGCGCTCTTGCTCACAACGATGTCGGAGAGTGAGAGCACGGCGATCTCTGCCGTGCCACCGCCGATGTTGACGATCATGTTGCCGGAAGGGCCACTGATCGGCAGTTCTGCGCCGATCGCTGCCGCCATCGGCTCTTCGATCAGGTAAGCCTTGCCGGCGCCGGCCTGTCGCGCAGCATCAAGCACATAGCGCTTCTCAACCGAGGTCGAACCCGCTGGGACAGAGACGAGCACATCGGGTCGACCGAGGGAAATTCGGCCCGCCGTCCCCTTCTTGATGAAGTAGCGCAACATCGCCTCGGTCACAACGTAGTCGGCGATCACTCCGTCGCGCAGCGGGCGAATGGCAGAGATTGATCCCGGCGTGCGGCCCAACATGTCTTTCGCCTCTTGCCCTACGGCAACGATCTGATCCTTCTCGTTGATTGCCACAACGCTCGGCTCGCGCACGGTGATGCCGCTCCCTTGCACGAAGACGAGGACGTTCGCGGTCCCGAGATCGATGCCGATCTTCATCCTGCCTCCTCGCTCACGTGCGTCATATCCGCGCCAAGCCCGCGGAACTTCTCCTCAATGGTGGCATACCCACGGCGGACATGGTGCGCCCCGTGGATCTGGCTCGAACCTGGTGCGGCGAGGGCGGCAAGCACCAGTGTTGCGCCCGCGCGAAGGTCGGGGATCTCCGCCTCGCCTGGCGAGAAGCGCGTTGGCCCCGTAACGCGCGCAGTACGTGGATCGAGCACCTCAACCTGTGCGCCGAATGCGCGCAGTCCGCTGAGCCACTCAAGGCGATCTTCGAAGATCGTTTCGTGAATCATGCTCGTTCCGTTCGCGCGCGTGAGCATCAGGCCCGCGGGTGGTTGAATGTCGGTGGGGAGCCCTGGATAGGGTGCGGTGCGAACCTCTGCCGGCCGGTAGTCGCCTGCACCCGGCGCGAGCCCGACGACACGAAGTGTCTTGCGCGTTGCATCGTCTGGGTCAGGCTCGATGTGGTGCTCAACACCAAGCTGCGTCATGAGCGCAAGGAATGCACCCATATGCGTTGGCTCAACGCCGCGAATCGCCACATTGCCACCAATCACTGCCGCAGCGGCAGCGAATGTTCCTGCCTCAATGCGATCAGGGATCACCCGGTGTGTTGCACCGGAGAGGCTTGCGACGCCTTGCACCTCGATCACATCATGTGTCGTGCGCGCAACCTGTGCGCCCATCTTGTTTAAGAGTGCGATGAGATCGTCGACCTCTGGCTCTTGTGCTGCAGGTTGGATGATTGTTGTGCCGCGAGCGAGTACGGCGGCAAGCATCGCGTTCTCCGTGCCCATTACCGTTACCTGCGGGAAAGTGATGCGCGCGCCGATCAAGCGCCCTGGACTCTTTGCAAAGTAGTAGCCGTCGCGATAGTCAATCTCTGCGCCAAGTGCGCGCATCGCGTCGACGTGCAGGTGCACCGGTCGGCGGCCGATGCGATCGCCACCAGGGTTGCTGATGATCACCTGGCCGAAGCGCGCCAGCAGTGGGCCGAGCAGCATGAAACTTGCGCGCATCTTTGCCGCCGCCTCGAGCGGAACGAAGAGCCAGTCGACATTCGCGGCATGAAGGTCGAGGCGACCTGGCGCTGGGCGGCTGATCTGCATGCCAAGGTCTTTGAGCGTCTCGCTCAACACGTCGATGTCAAGCAGCCCTGGAACATTCTCAAGGCTCACGCGCTCGCCTGTAAGCGTGGCAGCGGCCATGAGCTTGAGCGCGGAGTTTTTCGCGCCAGAGACGCGGACGCTCCCGGCGAGGGGCTTTCCACCGGTGATGTGGAATGTCTCCCGCGTGATCGTGCCGGGTCGGTACTCCCATGAGAAGGGCTTGGCGTCAGTCATAGGAAGATTCTCGCCGTTTGGTGGGGTCGCGTCCAACCGCGAAGCGCGGCCGCGCGCTAGCGCTTGCGGCGACGCTCGGCGACGCGCAAGTGGAGGAGAGCGCGGCTCAAGGCTGCTCGTGCCGTGGCGACGGCAGCCGGGTCGTTGAGCCCTGCGTCAGAGAGGGTCGCCTCGGCGCGCGCCTTCGCCTTCTCGATGTGGGCAAGGTCAAGCTCGTCGGCAAGATCTGCCGACTCTGCGAGGACGAGCACGCGGTCAGGGCGCACCTGCACGAAGCCGCCGATGATCGCGATGTGTTCAACCGTGCCGTCGACCGCCGTGATGCGACCCTCGCCCTGACCGAGGACCGTGACGTACGGCTCGTGCTTCGGCAAGATGCC
The DNA here is from genome assembly GCA_046086645.1 of Candidatus Limnocylindrus sp. Classification (GTDB taxonomy): domain Bacteria; phylum Chloroflexota; class Limnocylindria; order Limnocylindrales; family Limnocylindraceae; genus Limnocylindrus. The sequence continues at coordinate 4,921 of JBJSXZ010000194.1, read as the reverse complement.
GACCTCGCCGTCGATCGTTGGCAGGATCACGCCGGAGGCCTCACCCCTCCAGGTGAGGCGCTCCGGAGTAACGATCTCAAGTGTGAATGGCATGTGCTCGTTGCCTATTTGGCTGCGAGCGCTGCCGCGTTGGCACGCACGTCATCGAGTGTTCCTGCCAGGAAGAACGCCTGCTCTGGCAGGGCGTCGGCCTTCCCTTCGAGGATCTCGCGGAACGATGCGACCGTATCGGCAATCTTCACGAACTTTCCTGGTCGACCCGTAAAGACTTCTGCCACGAAGAATGGCTGGCTCATGAAGCGCTGCAGCTTGCGAGCGCGATTGACCAGCGACTTGTCATCGGGCGAAAGTTCATCCATCCCGAGAATGGCAATGATGTCTTGCAGGTCGCGATAGCGCTGCAAGACACGCTGCACCTCTCGTGCTGTGTCGTAGTGGTTTGCGCCAACGACATTGGGGTCGAGCACGCGCGACGTTGACGTCAGCGGATCAACTGCCGGATAGATTCCCAACTCGGTGATTGATCGCTCGAGGCGAATCGTCGAATCGAGATGTCCGAAGGTTGTTGCCGGCGCTGGGTCGGTGTAGTCGTCTGCAGGAACGTAGACCGCCTGCAGCGAGGTAATCGAACCCTTCTTCGTCGACGTGATGCGCTCTTGGAGCGCAGCCATCTCCGTCGCAAGGTTTGGTTGGTAGCCCACGGCACTCGGCATGCGGCCGAGGAGCGCGGAGACTTCCGAACCCGCCTGCGTAAAACGGAAGATGTTGTCGATGAAGAGCAGCACGTCGCGCCCCTCTTCGTCGCGGAAATACTCGGCCATCGTCAAGCCCGACAGGGCGACGCGGAGACGTGCCCCAGGTGGCTCGTTCATCTGCCCGAACACCATGACGGTTTTGTCGATGACGCCTGAGTCGCGCATCTCGCCGATCAGGTCGTTCCCTTCACGGGAACGCTCGCCGACGCCGGCAAACACCGAATAACCAGAGTGCTCTTGTGCCACGTTGCGGATCAACTCTTGAATCACGACGGTCTTGCCGACGCCGGCACCGCCGAAGATGCCGATCTTGCCGCCCTTCTTGAATGGACAGACGAGGTCGATCACCTTGATGCCGGTCTCGAAGAGTTCGGTCTCGGTCGTGAGATCGTCGAATGCAGGGGCAGAACGGTGGATCGGCAAACTGACGCTCGCCTCTACGGCTCCGGCCTGATCAATTGGCTCGCCGAGCACGTTGAAGACGCGCCCGAGCGTTCCCTCGCCAACCGGCACAGAGATCGGCGCACCGAGGTCGGTCGCCTTCGATCCGCGTGCGAGGCCATCGGTCGTCGTCATCGCAACGGTGCGCACTCGGTTGTTGCCGAGATGCTGCTGCACCTCCACGACGAGTGATCCGTCTGCGCGCTCAACACGTACCGCGTTGTAGATCGCTGGGAGCTGGCGTGCTGGAAACTCGATGTCGACCACCGGTCCAGTGATTTGTACGACGGTTCCCACCGCTCTGGTCGTTGCTGCTGCGTTCGCCATTACTCCTCCTGACTGCTTCTCGTGCCTAATTTGCGCTTGCGCCCGAGGCGATCTCGATCATTTCACGCGTGATGTTCGTCTGTCGCACCTTGTTGTAGGTAAGTGTGAGGTCGCCGATCAGATCGCCGGCGTTCTCAGTCGCGTTCTTCATGGCAACCATCCGGCTCGAATGCTCGCATGCGGTTGTCTCGAGCACCGCCTGATAGACGCGCGAGGCGACATAGCGTGGCAGGAGTGCTTCGAGCACAACGTCTGGGTTTGGCTCGAACAAAAACTGATTCCCGGGAATGCCTGCCGTGTCGGCAGTTGCGCGGATCGGCAGCAGCTGCACGCCCTCTGGGCGTTGGGTCAGTGTCGACACGAATGTCGGGTGAACGAGCGTGACGCCTGCCGAGCGTCCGGCGAGGAAATCGTCGACGAGGAGGCGCACAAGCGCTGTGACGTCACCAAAGGTTGGCTTGTCGCCAAAGCCGGGGAAAGCGGCTGCAATCTCGTAGCCGCCACGGGCCAGCGCATCGCGCCCCTTCTTGCCGATGGTGATGACCTTCGTCCCGGCGCCAGCCGCCTCGAGCTCTTTGAGAGCGAAGCGAATCAGGTTGGAGTTCAACGCGCCCGCAAGGCCGCGATCCGTCGTGAACAAGACGATGGTGCGCGCACTCCCCGCCTCTGGCGCGCGAAGGAGCGGATGCCCTTCGGCGCCAAGTACGGCCGCGAGGTCGGCGATCACCTCATCGATCGAGTGCCCGTACGGGCGCGCGGCAAGCGTTGACTCTTGCGCGCGCTTCAGCTTTGAGGCCGCAACGAACTGCATGGCGCGAGTGATCTGGCGAATGTTCTTCACCGAGCTGATGCGTCGTCGGATCTCGCGCTGGCTTGGCATTAGGCGAGGAATCCCTTACGGAAGACATCGACCGCTTCGTCGAGGCCCGTTGCCGCATCGTCGCTCAGCACCTTGGTGGTGCTGATCTCGCTCAACACCTTCGGACGCTCGCGCTCAAGGAAGATGTAGAAGCCAGCTTCAAATTCGCTCACGCGCGGCGTCGGCACATCGTCGAGCTTCCCCTTCGACGCAACGTAGAGGATCGCCACCTGCTTCTCGAGTGCGACCGGTGCGTACTGCGGCTGACGCGTAATTGCGGAGAGCTTCTCTCCTCGCGTCAGCTGGTCACGTGTCGACTTGTCGAGATCGCCGGAGAACTGTGCGAATGCTGCCAGTTCGCGGTACTGCGCAAGGTCGAGCTTCAACGGTCCGGCAACCTTCTTCATCGCCTTCGTCTGCGCTGCTGCACCGACACGCGATACGGAGACGCCGACGTTCACCGCTGGGCGCTGCCCTGCGTTAAAGAGGTCGGTCTCGAGGAAGATCTGCCCGTCGGTAATCGAGATGACGTTCGTCGGAATGTAGGCCGACACGTCGCCCGCCTGCGTCTCGATGATCGGCAGTGCCGTCAACGAGCCGCCACCGAGATCATCGGAGAGTCGCGCTGCACGCTCCAAGAGTCGACTGTGGAGATAGAAGACGTCGCCTGGATACGCTTCGCGGCCGGGTGGGCGGCGGAGCAGGAGCGCCATCTCGCGATAGGCAACCGCGTGCTTCGACAGGTCGTCATAGACGCAGAGCGCCTCGCGCACCAGCTCGCCATCGACAGTGACGCCATTCTCCATGATCTCTTCGCCGATTGCGCAGCCAGAGAACGGCGCGAGGTACTGCAACGGCGCAGCATCTTCTGCGCCAGCAACGACGACAACCGTGTGCCCCATTGCGCCCTGCTTCTCGAGCGTTGCAACAACCGAGCGCACGGTCGAAAGTTTCTGGCCGATCGCAACATAGATGCAGATCAGGCCCTTCCCCTTCTGGTTGATGATCGTGTCGACCGCAAGTGCCGTCTTCCCTGTCTGGCGGTCGCCGATGATGAGCTCGCGTTGTCCGCGGCCGATTGGAATAAGCGCATCGACCGACTTGATGCCGGTCTGCACCGGAGTCGTGACCGACTTGCGGCTGATAACGCCTGGTGCGATGCGCTCAACGGGGCGGCTCTTCTTTGCATTAATTGGTCCCTTGCCGTCGAGTGGGCGACCGAGTGGGTCGACGACGCGACCAATCAGCTCTGGGCCGACCGGGACCTCTACAACTCGGCCGGTGGTCTTGACGGTGTCGCCCTCTTTGATGAGCTTCGCGTCACCAAGGAGTACGGCGCCAACCGTCTCTTCGCCAAGGTTGAGCGCGATGCCTGCAACGCCGCCAGGGAACTCGAGAAGCTCTGACGAGAGTGCGCCCGAGAGACCGTATACCTGGGCGATTCCGTCGCCAACCTCGACTACCGTACCGACGGTACGCGTCTCGGCTGCACCGTCGAACCCCTCGATTTGCGCCTTCAGGATGCTAATAATCTCGTCGGATCGGATCGCCATCTCGCTACTCCTCGCTGCTCTTCGCGCTACTTACCGGATCAGCCGGCGGCCGAGAGGATCTGCTCGCGCATGCGCGCCAGCCGCCCCTTTACGCTTCCATCTACCAGTCGATCGCCAACGCGAAGGGTGACCCCTCCGACCAGGCTCTCGTCAACGGTATATGCGACGCGCACTGCGCCGCCTGCGATCGTTTGTGCGTGTTTCTCAATACTGGCGCGCTCTCCCTCGCCAAGATCCAGGGCGCTACTCACTCGCGCCGCAGTAATCCCATTGCGAAGATCGAGCGCCTCGCGCACCGCCACTGCAATCGCGGGCACACTGATCAGTTGTCGGCGACGTGCGAGCATCGTGAGGAGTGCGATAACCCGCGGCGTCACCGTGCCGCCCGCTGCGCTCGTGAGCGCGGTCACGCGGCTGGGAACGGTAGCGCGTGGGTCATCGAGGAGGAGACGGGCACCCGGTGCGCTCACCACATCGGCGAGTCGATCCAGCTCACTGGAGAGACGTGCAGCGGCCGTTGCATCACTCACCGCGCTCAGCAAGGCCGAGGCGTAGCGACGAGCGGCACCGAGTGGACGATCCACTAGTTCCCCTTCCTGCTCTGCTCGTCGAGGAACTCCCCGACAAGCTTGCGCTGCTGTGCGCCATCCATCGATGTGCCGACCACCTTCGAGGCGGCGCTGATTGCAAGATCGGCAACCTCGCTGCGGATTGCCGCAAGTGCACTGACGCGCGCCGCTTCGATCTCGTTCATGGCGCTCACGCGCATCTGCTCAAGTTCGGCCTTGAGCGCAGCGGCCTGCGTGTCACGAATTTGCGCAGCCGCCTTCTCTGCAGCGGCGCGCAGCGCATTTGCTTCGCGCCGCGCTTCAGCGACAGCTTCGTCGGATGCAGCAACTGCAAGGTTCTTTGCTTGTGCCGCTGCTGCAGCGTCGCGAAGGCCCTGCTCGATGCGCGTGCGACGCTCGTCGAGCATCTTCGTAATG
>JBJSXZ010000193.1:0-8322 GCA_046086645.1 Candidatus Limnocylindrus sp. | reverse complement strand
GTCTGCGGACCCTCGACGTAGACCGTGACGTAGAAGCCGCTCATCGCGCCTTCCCCGCGGGCACGGCCCGCTCGACGTTGGCGAACCCGGGGCCGTTGCCCTCGGGGTCGCTCTGGAGGTCGATCCACCACTCGGTCCCGTCGGGCATGCGCACCAGCACGGAGGGGAAGCCCCCGTCGCCCATCGTGGCGCCGAGGATCTTCCCCCCGGCCAGGGCCTTGAGGCGCTCGACCGTGCCCGGGGCCTCGTCTGCGCGGCTCACTTCGCACCGTCCTTCGCGGCGGGGGCCGCGTCCGTCGGCTGCTTCGCGCGCGTCTGCAGGCCGAAGAAGAGGAACCCGTTCCAGCTCGTGCCCGTGACCGCCTTGGCGATCGCGGAGAGCGAGCGCCAGGTCTTGCCCTCGTAGCCGAACCCGGCGTCGAGGACCTGGACCTTGATCTCCTTGCCCTGGAACGTGCGGGTCAGGACCCCGCCGGGCCGGGGGAGCCGCGCATCGCGCTCGACCGGGGGCGGGGCGGCTTTCGCGGGTGCCGCCGGCGTCGCCGGGGCCTTCGCCTTCGCGGCGGGCTTCGCCGGGGGCTTCGGGGTGCTCTTGGCCGCCTTCTTCGAGGCGGCCTTCTTGGTCGTCTTCGTGGCCATGGTCAGTCTCCTGCCGGCGGGGGGACTCCCCACCGGTCGGGTCGCATCAGGGCTCTGGTCGGGGGACCCCTCAAGGGCTTTCTGCCGCCCCGGGAGGCCGAGAATCTGGCCTACGCGGGCAGCTTGGCTGTTCGTAGGGGACCGGCGGGCGGGGCTCAGATCCACCCCCGTTCCCGCTACGCCCGACGGGCACCGCCTCGCCCTGAGTGCGCGACTCTCGTGGTCAGTTTTTCCGCTTGACAGGGGGGGGGGGGGGGATAGGGTCCTTCGGAGTCGGGGTCAAGGTGGCCTCGAACCGGAGGCGGCCGGGAAGCCGCCAAGGGTCGTGACCTGCTCTCTTCCGCCTGCGCCACATGCTCAGAGTTGGACCTGTCTAGCTCGTTGCCGCTGCGACGCGGGTTTTTCGGTTCAGGAAGGGGGCGGGGAAACTTCGGTGCGCCATGCCTTGCCGCAAGAGCCAACTGGGCAGCCGCGGGATGGGTGTGGGGTCGGAGGTGTTCGTCCTGCCGCTCGCACCGCGGGTCCTTGTGGCGCTGTTCGCCCCACCCGTCTGGACGAAGGCCGCAACCACCCTGCGGTACTTCCGCAACTTCTGCGTCTCCGCCTCCGGCGGGTCGTCGTACGTGGTGTGGGCTGGCGTGCGAGGCGGTCGCGCAGCTGCACACACGCGGCGGCTCTGCAGGCAATCCGGCGATAGGTGGCAGGCTCAACTCGAGCCTGCTGTCTGGTCCGTGTCCCGCTAACACCAAGCCCGAGAGGAGGTTTCCATGAGGCTCAATGCAAGTCGCGGCGCGCTTGTGCGCGTCGCGGTCTCGATGGCAGTCATCGCGGCTGCTTTTTTCATCACCGAGGCCCCAGACAGGGTCCTTTCAGCTGCCGAGTGCGCGGCGTCACAGGGCGCCGCATGGCCCTATGACTGTTACGGTGGGGCGACGTGCGTTCAATCTGGCGGAGTCAACAACGGTTACGGCGGTCCCAACGGTCTCTGCGCGCCAACTCTGTTTGTCTTCTGCCCCTCAGGCGGGGGTTCCTACAACACGGCTTGCGTGCTGGCCTGCCAGGATCCGAACGGTCTGTCTGGGCAGGGGGGGCTTTGCCTTGAGACCTTTCTGAGCCACTGCACGGACACGACCAACACCAACTCGCCAGGGATCTGCGGCCAGATGACGTTGGGTCAGTGCACGTACCAGTGCGTACAGCGCGACGGCATCAGCTGGTGCGATTGCACGCTGACGGTTCCTTGTGCTTCGAATGGCTCGGCGCCCGCCGGCCAGTGCGGAGTGATGAAGACCTGCAACTGACGCACGCCGTGCTTGCCGAAGACGCTTAACACTCGAGGCGGCGGCAACGCGCGGCGCGTCGCCGCCGCCCACAACGAGGACCTGGTATGGCGAGTTCAGCCAAGAGGTTAATCGGAGTTGCGATCGTCGCCATCGCGATTGCCGTTCTTGCCACGGTGGCATTCGAGAGGTCTGTTGCCCCGCAGCAGCCGAGCCCTTCATTAGCGACTCAGGCGGTCGGCGACGCGCACGGCCCCATGCTGGTGGGGGCGGGGGACGGACGCCAGAGGGGCCTTCTGACGCTCCGCTGCGTGGATTCCCTCGATGGTCTGCCAGTGGGAGGATGCCGCGTAGAGGTGATCGACCCAGCTTGGGGGAACGCCGGAGCGGGGACTACCACGAGTCGAAGTGGGGAGGTGTCTCTATCACTGACATTCGACAAGGGGATGGATCCGGCGCGGTCCATCGTCCAGATCTCCTCTCCGACGCACGCTCGTACCACGTTCGACCTGCAGAGCGCCGCGGTACAGTCAGGAGTCTGTAGGCTTCGAGGGTTGGGAGCACTCGCGGTGGTTCATCCCGACGGCGCCGCGGGTGCGACGACAAGCAGAGTGGAGGTTTCCAGGGCCTTGGCGGCCGCCGAGCGACTTGCGACGCAGTCGCGCGTTCGCGAGGGCGCGACGCTGGTGGAGGGCCTTCGTCCGGGGGGGGCTTACGTCGTGGTGGTGCGCCGAGGCGACGTCGAGGTCGCTCGATTCGATGCAGTTGTAGCCGAAGCCCTTCCAGGCGAACCGAGACTCGGGTACTCCTTGGTCGCACAAGCCCGTGTGCGGATTCGGGTCGATGGCTTGCGTGGCCCCGAAGACGCCGCACGGCTGCGAGCACGTGCGTTCTCTGGTCCCGCCGCCGCCATAACTTGGGACGGTGCCAACAGGTGCGGATGGACGGATCTTCACACTGCCCTTGGCGCGGGCGAGCTTGAGATCCTGGTTGAGGGGCTCCTCGGCCAAGTCGTCGGGTCCGCGGTCCCGTCCCCGAGCTCGGACGGGACTCAGATTCCGAGCATCAGCGTAACGCTGGTTGATGCGACGTACCGACTCATTTATCCAGACGTTCACGACGAGCCAGAAGACTGGGTCTCTTGGCGCAGTGGGGCAAGGGGAGGCGGTGTTGGGGTCAGTCATCAGAAACTTGAGTCGTTCGTGCCCCGCGCGTCTGGGCATACTTCCATTCGCGTTGGCGCCTACGAAGCAGCAGACGTCGATCTCGCCGCGACGCGGGACATCCACCTCAAGATGTCTGGAACCGCAACGCTCGTCGTGGACCCGGACGGAGGCGCGAGCGCAGATGTGCGCATCGTTCGGCGTTCGGGCCGCGCAGATGACGTCGTTCTCGGCCCGACCGTCCTGGCAGATCGAACGGAATGCGATGTGCTTCCGGGAATCGTGTTCGTCCAGGTAGGTGAGCAGATCCGTAGCGCTGAATTTTCGTTACGCGCGGGCGAGCGAGCGGTCGTGCGACTGTCCGAACTCATGTCCTTGGCCACGCTCAATGTGTCAGTTAGGAGTGCGCCGCCCCAAGTGCTCCCCGGCACGCAGGTTGAGCTGCGATTGACCCGCACTGTAGGCGGACGGGCTCACGTCCTCCGGAGCATGGCGGCGGAGACCGATGGAGAGCCTCAGGTGATCGCCGGGCTTGGCGCAGGCAAGTACGAGATCACAGCCCGAGCACCTGGTGCCGGACAGGCGAGAGTCGAGTTGGACGTCCAAGCGGGGGACCGCCAGCACATTGAGCTCTCGCAGTGGAGCAGCACCCAGGCCATTGATGTGCGCTTTGCTGGTTTCGACATCAACGCTGACAGGTCATTGCTGCGGGCGTTTCTGCTTCCCCGCGGCACAGCGCCCGACGCAACCATCAGCAAGGGGGCGGATGGATCGTTGCGCATCAGCGTGGAAGGTCAGGGTGACCTAGCATTGCAGGCCGGGCGATTCGTCTGGATCGTGCCGCAGCAGGCGATTGCAGCCGGGTCGGTAGTGCTCCAAGCCGCGCCGCAGTCGGAACCGGTCACCATCCGGCTGTCGCCGTGGTGGGCAGAGCGAGCTGAGTTCATTGGTGCGATTTGTGTTGGTCCAGGTCCCTATTTCGCGGCCGCGAGCCGAGCGGGCGCCAGCGAGTTCGTCCTACGAGGAGCGCCGTCTGCGCGCATCCTGGTCGTGGCACTCGCGGGCGACAAGATTGCCGCGGTGTCCCTGAAATCTGGCACCAGCAGCTTGACATTGGATGCTCCCCCCACAGAGTTGCTGGTATCAGTCGCGCATGATGGGCAAGGAGGTCCTCCGGTTACGCAGCAGGTCGAAGTGTTGTCGATTGACGGTGTCGCAGTCAGGGAAACCGTGTTCGCGGCGCTGGCAGGCCCTCCACGCACGTGGGGAACCAGCCAGGTGATTCTGGCTGACGCACATCTGGAGCTGCGTGCCGTGGGGATGAATGCCGCAGGAGGGATTGACTGGGCGTCGCCTGTCACAAGCACGACGGCCGGCGCGCGGGAGATCGTAATGACACTGCGGCGAGTATCGCGATGAGGTGCGTAGCTGCGGCAGGAATCGGCCTGGTGCTGCTCCTGGGCGGCTCCGCGGCCCGTGCACAGCCAGAGCACGCCCTTGAGGTCCGCCAGATCGGGCATGGCTGCGGTGCAACGTGCGTCGCCGTGTACGCCCGTCGCGTCTCGGACTCTCGGATCACGTTCAGTGAAGCGCAACGAGCGACAGATCCCGACGGCGATGGTGTGTGCAGCATCGCGGATCTTCAGCGTGCGCTCCGAAGCCTCGGACTGGAGGTTGATGCGTACGAGCGTCCGTCAAGGTCTTTGCCGCGCGTCCCGGCCATACTTTGGGTGTCCAGCTCTGTCCAAGGGAACGCTCCATACGATCACTTCATCGTCACAGAACCCGCCGCTCGTGGCCGATTCGTTGTGCACTTTCCCCCCTTCGGAACGAGCCTTCAGAGCGAGCGCGACATCGGTGCGATCTGGAGCGGTCGCTACGTGGCGACGACTAGCGTGCATCGAGGCTGGTGGATGCCCTGGTTGATCGTGGGCACAGTTGCAGTGCTGCTGATTGTTGGCCTTCTTGGAAGGCTGAGGGGGGGGGCTTGTCGTTCCTCCGCCTGACGGGCTTCATGGCGCTGACGATTGCGGGCGGCGTCATGTGTCCCCGGGTTATCATTGGCGTACGCACTGAACATCAGGGAGTCCTCGCGTTTGAGCCGGGGCGGATGCTTGATCTCGGTACTCTTGAGCCGGGCGCTCACGATGTGGCTTTGCGTGTTCGCAACATCTCGGCTGAGGATGTCGTCTTCGATTCCGTGTCGGCCTCCTGCGGCTGTACCGCCGCAGAGCTCAACGTTGGGTCCCTGCGTCCGGGTCGGGAGACTACAGTGGATCTCAAACTCGAGGTCGCTCCTCATGCTGAGAAGACCGTCGTCGTCTTTCTGGATCTGCGCAAGCCGAGTGCTCAACGTCAAGCCGCGATGCTTACCTTCAAGGCGGGGCGGGGGGCGAGGCTTAGGACTCAGCCTAGCGCCGTCCACGAAGCCGGCATCTCTCCGGGCGTCCGAACCGCCATTGACGTTCATGTGTACGTGGGCGACGAGTCCGTGGGCAACTCGCCCGTGCAATGGACGCTCCGGGACACTCGAGCGGACCTTCTCTCCGTAGAGTCGCGCGGATGGGGCGCGGACGCCTCCGGAAGGCGTCGAGCATCCGCTGTTCTGAGCGTACGCGAACTGGACCCCGGCGTGCGAGTCTCCGGGAGCCTTGAAGTCAAGGTTGGGGCCGCGCGTGCAGATATCCCGATCAGGTTGGAAGCATCACGATGTGTGGAGGCCGACTCTCCGGCGGTGCTTCTCTCCCGGGCGAAGAATGGAGAGTTCACGGGGCGGCTGAAAGTGGCGGCACTGCCGGGCTGGAGCATCCGTCGCGTCACTGCCGACCCTGGGGTGTCGCTGACATGGAGCGAGGCGACGGGCTGGGTCGGCGTTGCCGCAGGGGCCTCGGCAGCCGATGCTTTTTGGAGCGCGCTTATCGTGATCGAGTGCAGGTCCGGAAGTGGTCATGTGACCGAGACAAGGATCCCTGTGATCCGTGCGTGGGAGTGACACCATGAGATGGCTTCTCGTAGCAGCAGTCCTATTCACGGGCATTGGCTCGGCAGCGGCGGAAGACGCCCCGACACCCGGGCCCAGTCCGGTGGAACCGGTGGCTGCAGAGCGCCTTGTCCTAGCCTCGGACCGGGCATGGCTGCATGGGCTATCAAGCGTGAGGATGGGGGCGGTGGAGACCACCGTTGGGACATTCGGCCCAGAGCGCATCTCAAGCGTCGTGTGGGATGGGGCGGTCTCGTTGCACATTGACCGCTTCTCTCCTGGCACACCCACCGAGAGATTCCAGGACGCAGAGCCCGAAGTGTTGCGTGTGGTTACGCGAGACGCTGCGGGGCGCTGGATGGCTGCGCAACAAGGGAGCCCCCGGACCAGGAACATCCACAAGTGGAACGGGTGGGTTGGGAACGACGCCCTCTCTGATCTGACGCTCGACTACGCGCCCTTCTGCACCATGTTCCCCATCCTGGGGCGTACCTTGAGTGATCTTGTTGCAGAGCGTCCGATAGTGAGTGCGTCACGGGTCGGAGACAAGCTGGTGCTTCACGTCTCAGCGACGCAGGCGCTTGCAGAGGCCTACCGCAGCGGTTCCAAGCTGGAGGTCATGGGGCACCTCGGCTGGCGCATCACCCTTCTTCCCGACTACGGCGGTCGGGTGCAGAGCTGGGAGATGATCGTGGCCGCTCCCAAGAATGCGGATGGTCAGCGCGTGCTGCCAGCTGGTCGAGAGGCGGTGACCCTGGCTGGTGTTCTCGGCTACAGTGAGAGCACCATGGTGGCATCCGACTGGATCAAGGTGTCGGGGCAGTGGTTCCCCTGCAGTGTGACGCGGAAGTACCGAAACGATGCTGGCAACATCAATCAGGAGTCTGTCAGTCGGATCGCGTATCGCCCCCTCGATTCCATTCCTGCTGAGTTTCAGATGGCCCTGGTGCCGCCACCGCATCTGGGCCCGGTGGGCGTCATGATGAATCGCAACACGAACACGCGGGAGGTGTTCGATCGGCGACCCGAGGGCGAACGCATCGCGGCACGTGAGGAGTTGGTCGACCACATGGTCAGAGACGCTCCCACTCTGGGAGCGGAGGCCGGCGGCGGCAGCCATTGGCCATGGTGGATGCTATCGATCGTCCTGGCGCTTGGGGCGTTGCTCCTCTGGCGTCGTACGCGGCGGCGAGGGAGCTCGGAGCCGTGAGGCGCGCTTGCCTTGGCGCGAGCCTCGTTGTGCTGGTGGCAGCGCTGGGTCTCGCCGGCGCACTGAAAGTCTGGAAGCCGCACCCCTTGGCAGGGGAGGTCATGCAGTCTGCGCGCGTTTCGCTTGGGCACTGGGAGTGGCTGACCGCGAGCGTACGCGTCCTGGGCTGCTTCGAGCTCGCGTTCGCACTCGCTCTGCTGGTTCCGCGCCTCCGGCGGTTGGCCCTCGCTGGCGCTACGAGTCTGTGGCTTGGCTTCTTGGCCTGGGACACGCTTCGGTGGGCGGCGGGTGGACCCGCTGCGTGCGGTTGCTTCGGCGAGTGGGAGCTTGTCGTGACATGGTCTGGGGTGGTCCTGAAGCACGCGATCTTGCTTGCGTGCTTGCTTTGCGCGGCCCGGGGTGGAGTGCCCTGGGGTTTGAGGAGGGTCGGGGCCTGATGCAAACAGGCGGTCCCGAGCGGCCCGTGAGCATTTCGTCGGGCGTGCGGAGGCCGAGTCCCTAGTGGAGGGGCGTTGGACCATGCGGCGTAGGCGCGCCGTCGTGCGCGCGTGGCTTCGATCAACGAGGTGGTCGCGCCGTAGGTCGGGCGACGCGTCACCGGGCGACCATAGCGATCGCTGCGGCGGCCCCCGTCCCGACAACCCACGCCACGATGCCCCACTTGAGCCGGTGCTCCCCGATGGCGGCGAAGAAGCGGGTCACCCGGTCCTCCAGGGTGCCCACGCGCCCCTCGACCTCGGCCGCCCGGGCGCGGACCTCGACCGCGGTCTGGGCGGCCCACTGGTCGTGACGGCCGGCCCAGTCCTCGATCCGCCGGATCCGGCGACTGGCGTCGTCGGACTCCGACGGTGCGAAGCGGGGGCCCCGGTCGTAGCTCACGTTCCCTTCAGCACGCCCGCGGAACGGAGTGCGGCCTCCAGGGCGTCCACGCGCGCGGGAGCGTCCGCGAGGCGGGCCTCAGGCTCCAGCCGACCCGCCGCCCACGAACGGCGCGTCGTCCTGGCGGGCGCCGTCACCGCCGGACAGGGTGTCGCTGTTCGCGCCGCTCCG
>JBJSXZ010000192.1:0-3158 GCA_046086645.1 Candidatus Limnocylindrus sp. | reverse complement strand
GGCGAGCAGCCCGTCGAGGAGGAGGCAGTCCGCCGCCGTAATCCGGCTGAGGCTGGGCAAGTGCTTGTGCCAGCGCAGATTTCGCTCGAACCGTCTCACGACTCCGTCCAAGAGCACGTCTTCCACCACCGACTCTAGGTTCACACGAAACTGGCGGCAGGCGTCGAAGCCCTCCAATTCCCAGTCTTCCCCACCTGGAGCCGAGGGCAGATGTCGCGCGACGGACGTGGACAGCGTGCGCAGCGCGGCAAGGACATCCTTGACCTTGAACGCGACCTCGCGCCTGGGCTCGCCCGCGCCCCAGGGTCGCCGCTCCAACTGCACGAGGCTGAGGGCACCGTCCCCCGCGGCCTGTTGCAGGAAGTAGGAGAACGAGAGCGAGTGCGTGAAGACGATGACTTGCCTCTTCTCGCTCAATGCCACGAGTCGCGCCGCAACGCTCTCTTGGTAGCGATGGTCGAGAGAAGTGATGGGATCGTCGAAGACGATCGCGTCACCCGTGGGATGCTCGACAACGTATGCCAGGAACGCAGCAAGGGCCGCTGCGCGGAACTCGCCTTCGCTGAGTACCTCCTCGGGCGGGACGCTGGGGACTTTGCATGCCGCGAGTCTCAGTTGATAGCGAGACTTGCCCTTCTCACCGGGTGCCTTCACGATCTCGACGGGTACTCCCTGCGCACCCAGAGCCTCGATCTCCTGTCCGAACCGCTTGAGAAGCGGCCCCGTCACAGTCTCGTCAGTCAACCTGCTCTTCCTCGCGGTGATCTGTCCTGTGTTCGTGTCCTCGAACGCCTTGTTGCAGAGCGCCCACTTCCTGCGCTTCCCCACCACCCCCAGGATTGCCTCCTTTCTGTTTGCCAGCCACTTGCGGGCCCTCAAGTTGTCGACCTGCTTCTCTACGCTCTGCTGCCCCTCCACCGTTGTCGCCGCTGCGACCTCCTTCACGCCTTCTCGAAATGCACTCAAGCGAGTGCGTAGCGGCGCGAGCGCCTGTGTGTCAATGGTCACTAGCGCGTCCAAGTCCTGGTCGTTTCTTGCGTTCAATAGGGTAGCCCGCTGCGCACGCGCAGCCGCGAGTAAGGACACCAAGAGAGTGCGGTCCGACGCCTCCGTGACTCCGAGACCATCCAGGCGAGTCAGGAGTTCTTCGTCACTCCAAACGCCCGGAAGCGCACCGTCGGCGGTCGCTACCGCAGCGCGCGCATCATGTTCCCGTCGCGCGAGCGCCTCCCCCACGAACTCATCGAATGCGCGCATCCTGTCGCCCGCCGCGCTGTCGAACGCCTGTTGGCAGAGAACACAGACGGCCTCCGTGTCGAGCACCGGAAAGGGCCGGTTGGGGTACGCACTCTCCCGCGAATACTCCCTGGCAGCCGCCCACAGGGCCGCCCATGCGGCACTTGAGCCCGTGCCTGGCAGTAGGCCGCCAAGTTTCGAGTCTGCCGACAGGGCGAGCGCCTCACTCGCCGTCCGGTGTTCCTGTCGCAAGCGCAGCAGACGCACGCCCGTCTCGCGCGAGAGCGCGTTACTCAGTCCTTCGAGGTCGAGAAGAAGCGCCTCGCACCGCTCCGAGAGGCGTCGCAGTTCTGCCTCTCGTGCCTGTGACTTTCCATGGGCCACCAGAACTTGGAGGGCCGCAAGGCGGGCCTCCTCCTCCTCCCCGAACGTACACTCCGCATCGACCTGCGCATCCGTCGTCGCTCCCGAGAGCCCCGCGTACCACAGGCCCGGCTCGGTACCCGCGAGGTCAATGGGCATCGCAGGAAACGACTGCCAGAGCGCATCACGCTCTGCTTTGATCCGCTCACCGACCTTGGTGCAGACGGAGACCAAGTCCGCGAGCAGCCTGAGACCACCCGGCTCGTAGGCGACTTCATTCTCCTCGTTGACGTACACCTCACCCCGCCGGTCATCGAAGACTTCGACTCTGCGTAGGTCGGCGTCCTGCGCCCCTGGCGTCCAGGTGAACGGCCGTTCGCTCTCGCCTGTGCGCAGAGTCAGGACGGCAGTTGCAGTCCCGGAAGGCTCCTTCTTGAAAACATCGCCCCGGAGTTGACCAGGCGCGCGGACTCCGCATGCGTGTTTCAGCAGTCGGACATAGCCCGATTTCCCTGCCGCGTTGTCGCCGTACACGACAGTCATCCCCGACCGACCGAATACGAGAGGGCGCTTCGGTGCGAGCGCGTTCACGCCCGATACATCCGCTATCGAGACGAGCACGACAGACGCACCGGGCCTTGCTGTGCCCTCCGTCGCTCCTCGCTGGAACGGACGCGCGGCGGGCGCCGCGGTTCCGAGTTCCGCCTCGGTGCGGCAGAGCGAGACCAGTTCCTGGTAGTCGGTCTCTGTGAGCGTGTCCCGTTCCAAGAGACGGCGGACGGCATCCTGCTGCCATGCAGGGCGGCCCTCGCACCAAGCCAAGACCTGATCGTGAAGCGACACACATCCTCCCGAGACGTGGCGACGCGGACTCGGTGAAGGTATCGCCACGGCCGCGCGGACGCCCGCGATGGCCGCCGCGCGGCGCCCCCCACCCGTCGGACCGAACGAGGGCAACGCCACGGGGACACGGCTATGATCCCGCCTCTGCGGAGGCTCGGCGGTGGCGCGGAAGAGACTCGGATTCCTGCTGTTCGACCTTCCTGGTGACCACGAGGTCGAGTCGGCGCTCTCCACCGAGTGCGACACCATCGCGTCGATCTTGCACAACCGAACGTTGGCCACGCGGGTCAAGGTCATCCGAGCCGCGTCGGAGTCGAGGTTGAAGAAGTACCCCACCTACAAGTACACCGTTCAGTTCGTTCACCTCGCCTGCCACGGAGGTCCGACGGGCATCGGAGTTCTTGGGGGAACGCTGAAGTGGTCTGAAGTTGTAGGCGTTGTGAAGCGGCACTTGAAGCCGCTAGCGACGGGCCAGAAGCGCGTCCTCTGTCTCTCGTGCTGCTACTCCAAGGCTGGCCTTGCTGCGTTCAAGAAGGGCGCCGCCGACTACTTCTCGCTCTACTACCACTTCAAGGCGGACACGATTCCCTTCGCTACGGCGATCACGACCTGGGCGATGTTCTACTTGAAGAAGACGCTGGCAAAGCCTCACGAGGGCGTGCGCGACGCGATCAACGAGTTTCACGCCAAGACCTTCGTGGCGTGAAACTCGTTGA
>JBJSXZ010000191.1:0-3791 GCA_046086645.1 Candidatus Limnocylindrus sp. | reverse complement strand
CGTCCGTCGCATCGATGAACTCTCGGCAGACCCGGCACCCCGCGGCGCTCCCCGCGGGCCGGTCGGTCCGCTCGCAGATCGGGCACATGGGCGAGCGGGGGCTGCCGCGCCCCTCGTCCTGGACGGCCTCCCGCTCTGCCTGCTCGACGGACACATTCATCGCATAAAATGACAGGCTGCCTGCAGCCTCCCGCCAGTTCAAATCCCCGGATTGTGGGGCTGGACCGAGCCCAGACTGGTCGGTAGGGTGACCAGCACCTGTAGCCCGGCGATGGGCGGGATCTGCAGTCGGGGCGTTCCGCGGGAGATTCTTGTGTCGGATCTG
Source organism: Candidatus Limnocylindrus sp. (assembly GCA_046086645.1). Lineage (GTDB taxonomy): Bacteria > Chloroflexota > Limnocylindria > Limnocylindrales > Limnocylindraceae > Limnocylindrus. The sequence goes on along the minus strand of JBJSXZ010000191.1, from coordinate 3,466 downwards.
TGCGCTGCACCCTCCGGTTCGCGGCCAAGCGCCGAGCGAGGCTTTGACCCCGGTCGCCCGGAACCGCGCCCGGTGGCTGCTCCCATGGGTGGTGCGCCGTCCGCGCTGCGAGGTACTTCACGTTCCGGGCGCTTGGCTGCAAGGTCAACTGCACGACTTGCAGGTGCGGCCCTCGCGCTGGCACTGCTGGCATCTTGTGGATTCGAGGCAGCTAGTCTCCCAGACGATGGGCAGCTCGAGCCGGGTGAGGATCGCAGGACGGGTATGGCGCGGATCGAGGTCGACGGCGGTGCGAGCGCGGGAAGCTACATGTGCGAGGTGAGGGTCGCGCGCGACTGTGGGCTCGCAGTATCCCCAGAGATTCTCGTCCTCACGCGCAGTAGCACTCGCCTGCTGGTCGAGGTTGCGGTTCGGCGCCGGGATCCGTTCTCGCCGTTCTCAGTCCATCTCCGCCCGTCGGAGGTGGGCACGGCTGTCATTGGTGCAGGGGACATCGTCCACCTGGACCTTGATCTAACGAGCCTGGAGCCAGGCAAAGAGCGCCTCGAGCTACACCTCCAGCAGGGGGCGAACTCATCCGGACCCGCCGTTGACCTTGTGGTACCGATCCTAGTCATCGATGGGTAGGTCTTGTGCACAACCACCTCAGACAGAGACTCTCGCCGCGCCTGCTGGTGTTCGGGGCTGTCATCGCCAGTCTGGGGTGCATTGTCTGGCTCCTCAGTCCGTGGGTGCCCTCTGGCTCGCAGGACGCTCCCACCCATCGCTCCGACCCCAATGCGACCGGATCCGGTCCCACGCTGCACGGCGTGCGCGACTCGCGAGTCGCGCCGGCGGAGGATCAGCCGCCGCCCCGCGCTCCGATTGACGGGGAGAGGGCTGGTGATCAGACAGTCCTCCGAGGCGTCGTCACGGACGACTCCGGGCAGCCCATTACGGGAGCGGAAGTCACGATCTACCAGGGCGGATTCAAACTGGTAGAGGTCGCGCCCACTGCCTCCTACTCCGCCGTCTGGCGGAACGCCCGCGGATCTGTCGAAGGCCGTGCGTTGGCTGACCATGTGCCTGAGCTCAGGCGTGGCATCCCAGCCCTCGAGGGAAGCGGGAGCGGCCAGGTCGAGCCGCCTCGACAGGCGACGACGGGCCAGGACGGTGGATTTGCATTCCACCAGCTTCCGCCCACGTTCGGCGTGCTCCGAGTTCGCGCATCAGGCTACACAGATGCTTGGCGGATCATCGGCGCGCGCGGTGCCACGCACTACACCATCCAACTTCATGCGGCTGTGACGATCGTAGGACGCATTCTCACAGCATCCGGCGCGCCTCCGGGCGACTTGGCAGGTGCGCTCTACTACACGACAGAGTCAATGGATGGGCCTTGGCAAGCGGAGGTGGAGTCAGACGGCCGCTTTCGCGTTTCCGCACCTGACGTGGTCGCATTCCCGGTCCTGCGCAGTACCGCCTACCTACTAGAGAGTCCTCCCGCGCCGCATCGTCTTCTGCCGGGAACTACTGAAGAGATTCGAATTACCAGAAGGCTTGGAGTTCGTGTAAAGTCCGGAGTGGACGGAGCCCCTGTGACCGACTTCAGGATCGGCCTTCTGCGAGACGGAGCCTCAGGGCGCATCGAGCGAGTGCAGAGCATTGATGGTCGATGGAGTTTCAACAGTGAGTTCAATCCACGTCCAAAGGAGGTTTGGTCTGGAATCTCCGTGACCGCTGACGGGTTCTCAGCCAGCACGCACGCTTGGCAGGTGTTGCTCGAAGCCGGTGTCCTAGAAGTCGAGCTCGCCCCTGCCTCTGGTCCAGTGAGCACGTTTCAGGTGCGCATGGCGCCAAGCACTGATGCGGAGTCGCTGGCACTCTCGCTGGTGCGACGTCAACTAGCCGGCGCGTGGTCTCCTGTGGACCAACTTGTGACCGTGTGTGATCTCAAGGAGTCGGCGCACGGGCAGTTCTGGTGTGATCCACCACCCGGCACATACCTTCTTCGCGTCGCACAGGCTGGACGATGCGGGGTCATCCCAGTGCAGGCACCATCTGACGAGTCAGGCTTTCCGCTTGACATGGAACTCCTATCGGCCCTGGATGTTCGCGTTACGGGGCCGGGAGCGTCTGAGGTGTCGGCGTTTCAGGTTAGGAGCCTCGTGACTCTCACGAGCCAAACGGCGCCGGTCATCGATGGGAGCGGTCACTTGGGCTGGCTACCGCCCGGCCCCGCTCAGGTCGCCGCGATGGGCCCCTTGGGCACCTTGCTTACCCCTTGGAAGGATGTTCGGCTTCGCGCGGCCGACTTGACCGGGCTGGAACTGTACGTGCAGGCCGATGCAGCGCACCGTGTCGTGTTTGATGTGGCGCCCGAGCAGGCTGAGAGATGGAGCTGGCGACTCTTGCGCCCGGGGGCCGAGTGGACCACCCTGAGGATGGCGAGAGAGATCACTCTTCCACTCGGTCCGCCGGTAGATGTCGAGTTGCGATCCGCAGACGGCGTGGGCAGACGCGTTGGACTAATCCTGACGGAGCCTGGGGAGACACGGATCGCGGTCGGCGAACCCAAGTCCATTCGGCTCGTGCTCTCAGATGCACAGGGTTCGTCCGCGGCCTTCGTTGGAGTTGAGTTGCGGACCTGGGTTGAGACGCCACCACTGGAGAGCGCAAGTCGAACCGTCGCCGCCGACGGGACTGCCGCCATCCCGTTGCTGGCGGGGGCTCCCCAGCGCCTCGTGGTTCGTGATTCAACAGGTAGGTGGCGGGGGATGATCGTTGAGTTCGATCCGCGCGTGCTTGCCACGGTGCCTGAAGTGAGGGTGTCGTTTCCAGAACGGCCAGACCCGGCACAGGTGATCGCGGTTGGCGGTGAAGCGCGGTGGTCCGGACAGGGCTCGGGCGCTGCAGGAGTTGGTGTGGAGCTGCATGGGTGCTGGCGCCGGGAGGGGTACGACGTGTTGCTCACCGTGGACGGCGGGTATGCGACAACCGATGAGACCGGACGGTTCCAAGTGCGTGCCCCGAACGCACCACTCCAATTTCTCGTGATGCGATCGCAGGCGGAGCTCGGCGGGCGTGTCCATCGGCAGGTCTTCGCCCGCCCCTCCAGTCCTGCGCCATGGAGCGTCGCGCTCGACTGGTAGCGCCCGACGCGCCCCTCGACCTCGGCTGCCCGGGCCCGGACCTCGACCGCGGTCTGGGCAGCCCACTGGTCGTGACGCCCGGCCCAGTCCTCGATGCGCCGGATCCGACGTTCGGGGTCGCCGGACTCGGCCGGGGCGAACTGGGGGCCACGGTCGTAGCTCACGTTCCCTTGAGCACGCCGGCCAACCGCAGCGCGGCCTCCAGGGCGTCCACGCGCGCGGGAGCGTCCGCGAGGCGGGCCTCAGGCTCCAGCCGACCCGCCGCCCACGAACGGCGCGTCGTCCTGGCGGGCGCCGTCACCGCCGGACAGGGTGTCGCTGTTCGCGCCGCTCCG
>JBJSXZ010000190.1:0-16224 GCA_046086645.1 Candidatus Limnocylindrus sp. | reverse complement strand
AAGATCGCCGCCTCGCTCGCCGAATCGAATAAGACAGTCAACGCGAGAACGATTCGAGAGCGTTGCCTGGAACTCATAAAGTTCGGCAGGGAGAACATCCTCAACAATCTGCTCTAGGCGAACCTCGCCAAACGCACCTCTCGCTTGATTGCTGCCAAGGATACTGACGAGGTCGACAACCTGACCTTTGAGCTCTTCGATCTGCTGCTGGGCACGATCAATAATGCCGAGACGTTCGCCAACCTGCTGCAACTGCTCCGTCGTACCCTTTGCACCGGCAGCCAGCGCCTGCTGCACGATCTCGCGGTCGCGATTGGATTGCTCCACAAGACCTTGCACCATCACGGCGAGCTGCGCGGCTTGAACCGCCCTTTCCTGATCAGATGGCGTAGCGCGTCCGGCGCGCCGCGCTGCAACGATTGCTGCAATCGCGGTGATGCCCATGAACAGTACGGCCAGTGGCACAAAAAGTTCGTTCATTTCGAACACCTTGCCTGATCACCGTGCCGACTGGTTGGCATGACGCGCGGCGCTAGGCACCGGGAACTGGGGCGGCACTCGCGAGGAATTCGGGGATTCGCGACAGGTTGAGGTTGCCACCGCTCAAGATCACCACGACTCGATCGCCACGAATCACGGGGATACGCCCGAAGAGGAGCGCGGCGAAGGCGGCTGCGCCAGCAGGCTCAATAACCTGCTTGACGCGTTCCATCGCGAAGCGCAGACCGCCGAGGATCTCCGCGTCGGGCAGTGTGACGATCCCATCGAGGAGTGTCGCCGCAAGCGGGAGGGTCCATGAGCCGGCATAGGGTGCGCCGAGACCGTCGGCGACGGAGTTCGGATTAATGTTCACGATTGATCCAGCATCCACCGCCTGCTTGACTGCTGACGAGGCCTCTGGCTCAACGCCGTAGATGCGAATCGCCGGCTTTAATGCGCGAAGCGCAACTGCCGTGCCGCACAACATTCCACCGCCACCGAGACCGCCAATCACGACATCGGTCTCGGGAAGTTGCTCGAGGATCTCGATGCCGATGCTGCCGTGCCCTGCGATCACCATCGGATCGTCGAAAGGGTGCACATCGATGAGATTCAGTTCCGCAACGAGCTGATCTTTCAGCACGCCCGAATTTCCCATGTGTCCTTCATTGAGGTGCACCGTTGCGCCATAACCCTTGCAGGCCGCAATCTTTTCTGGAACAGCTGATGCTGGCATCACGACATGCACGGGGATGCCATAGGAGCGGCCGGCCCATGCATACGCTGCTGCCGCATTGCCTGCGCTATAGGTAATGATCCCGCGACGGCGCATCTCTTCTACACCGAAATGGTCGACAAGACTCTTTACACGGTTCAACATGCCACGCACCTTGTACGAGCCGGTTCGCTGGAGGTGCTCCGACTTAAAGCGAATCCGTCCATCTCCGAGGATCGGACCGCCACCAAGATGGAAGGTGTCTGCTGCGCCGATCGATGAGAGGAGGGGGGTCATATGGAGCTTACCTGCGGTGCGCACCATAGCTGCTTTGACCGCCTCGAGGTTCATCGTGAAGGGTGCCCCGGTCATCGGGTCGGTCGTGGGGAGCGGCGGCGTTGGCATGCCGCCACGGTAGAGCATCCTGCGGAAGAAATGACGGAGCCGCTACCTTGTGTTCAATGAATACGCTCCTGATCCGACGGGCCACCCTCGACGAGATCGTCCCCCTCCGCCATGCCGTGCTCCGCGCTGGGCGGCCGATCGAGACCGCCTACCTCCCTGGCGATGCAGAGGGGCTCGGCGAACACTGGGGGGCCTGGAGTGGTGGCACGCTTGCGGCTTGCGTCTCGCTCTACCAGGTACACCGCAACGGACAGCCCACCACGCAGTTGCGCGGCGCCGCAACGGTTGAGGAGCTTCGCAACCAGGGGGTGGGCGGAGCGCTCCTCGACGCGACGCTTGCCGCGTGGCGCAGCAACGATCAGGCGGCGCGCCCCCTCTGGTGCAACGCGCGCATTCGCGCCGTCACGTTCTACGAACGTCGTGGATTTATCGCAAGCGGTGAACCCTTCGACTTCCCGGATGCTGGAACGCACCGCTATATGGAACTCGCAGGTTGATGGGGCCGCTCTTCGGCATCCTGGCCGCATTCGCCTGGGGTGGCGGCGACTTCCTGGGCGGACTCGCGAGTCGCCGTTTGCCAACCTTCTTCGTCGTGCTGGTAAGCCAGGCGTCAACCCTCATCTTGATTGTGCCGATCGCGTGGGCGAGCGGTCAGCTCATCCCCGACAGCGCGGCGCTGTCACGCACGTTGATTGCCGGTGTTTCAGGAGGCTGTGGTGTACTTGCGCTCTATCACGGATTTGCACACGGAAGAATCTCTGTCGTTGCGAGTATTGCTGGAACACTTGCGGCGCTGATCCCCGTCGGCGTCACCATAATCGGAGGTGAGATCCCCTCGCTTGTACGGCTTATCGGATTCATCACGGCAGTTGTGGCCATCATCATCGTTTCAACTGGCGAAGGTGAGCATCCAGCAGTTGCTGGCGACGAAGGTGCACATGCCGACGCATCAAGCGGGAAGGCCCTTGGTGGCGGTGCGCTCTACGGCATTGCTGCAGGATGTGGGTTTGCGGGATTCAGCCTCGTCTTCTCGGGCGTGCGGGCCGATGGCATTCTCTGGCTCTTGGCGACACTGCGCGTTGCAAGCGTCAGTGCACTGCTCCTGATCGCTGCCGTGGCAACGCTCCTCCGCAAGCGCGCGCCGGGAATGGAGCCGATCCGCGATGGTGCCATCCCGCGTGATGGTGCCAGACGCCTACGCCTTGCAGCCCTGCTTGTTGCGACGGGGAGTGGCGACACGATGGGCAACCTGCTCTTCTTCTTGGCCGCAGGGCTCAGCGGCGTCGCGGTCGCCGCAGTGTTCACCTCGATCGCGCCGATTACGACTGTCATCTTTGCGGCGCTCCTCCTCGGCGAACGTGTTGCTCGGCGCCAGGCTTTCGGGATTGCCCTTGCTGCAGTGGCCACGGTTGCGATCGCAGTGGGTGGGGTTGCCTAGCCCTGCGCGCAGTAACAATCGAGGCTAGAATCACTCTCCTATGAGTAACCCAACGCACACCATTCGGTTCAATGCCAGCACGGGTAGCTTCACGGCTGACGACCGGAGCGCCCTGCTCACGGGCGTTGAACGGAAGCTCGTTGCGATGCTTTTTGATCGGCTCGGCGAGGCTATCTCCCACCAAGAGATCCGCGATGGCGTCTGGGGCGAGAACTGGGCCGGCGGCGACGAGGCGCTTCGGGTGACTGTGAACCGCATCCGCACGAAGATCGAGACGAACCGACGCAAGCCCGAGATCATCGTGAGCGTGCGCGGGATCGGTTATCGCATGCTTGGAACGCGCGGCTAGCGCCTACCGAAAGAGCTCGACCAGCAGCGGCTTCACGATCTGACTCTCCACGACGAGCGCAATATATGCAACGGGGAGACTCGCAAAAAATCCGAGTGCTGCCGACCACGCTGATCGCCCGCCTCCTCGACCATCCGCGCTCGGCTGCGGCACGATGAGATAGGTGAGAAGTGTCCCTGCCGTCATCGTTGCGATAACGACGAGTGCTACGGCACTGGTGCGCTGATCATCCACCGCGCCGTTGAGTTCAACGAGTAGGTCATATGCGAGATAGAGGAGCGCGAAGAGCACGCCGGTTCCCGTGTTGGCGAGTACTGCGCGGAACACTGGACGCGGCGCATGACGGAGCTGGTAGATGCGTCGCGCGATGAAGCCGCGCGGCCGCCTGCTGCTAGCCATGAATGATGTCAATCGCAGGACGCATCGGCAGTGATTCAGGCGTATGCGCAGCAAACAGCGCCAGGAGTTCAAGGATGCGGGCGACCTCGTCGCCGGTGTTCCAGAATCCCCAAGAGAATCGGACCGCGGGGAGGCTGCCGGGTTGCTCGCCAGCAGCTGGGAGCCCGGGGACGCGTCGCGTGATTGCGAAGGCGCGACGACCAAGCTCTGCAACGATCTGTTCTGGCTCCCAACCAGCAAGTCGCAGGCTCACGAGCGTGGTGTGCGTGCCCGAGTCGGCGAGCAGTGTGATGCCGGGAATGGTGCGGGCGCCTGCGGCAAAGTCAGCAGCGAGGCGAGTTCCTCGCGCAACGGCCCACGGGAGGCCAACTTGCATCTGGAGCCAGCCTGCAGCGCGCGCCGAACCGGCCAGCGCGGGACGGGAGAAGCCCGACATCTGGAAGCGTCGAGCGTCGGGGAGGAACTCCCCCACCCCGTCGAGTGGCTGTCCATTGAACGCAAGAAACCCCCCGATGACGGGGCTAAAACCCGATGCTCCCATCGCCCGATCAGAAACGCGCGCACCTGCAAGACCCTCGATACCGAGGAGCCACTTCTGTGCAGGGAAGGCGTAGACGTCTGGGTCGAGCCCGTCAACATCATCGAGCACTGCGCCAACCGACTGAGCACCATCAAGGATCGTGAGGATGCCGGCACTACGTGCGCGCTCAAGCAGCGGACCGACGGGGAGGAGTCGTCCGCTGATCCAACTCACGCGCGAGATGACAAGGAGGCGTGTTGGCGCAACAAGGTGGGCTGCCACTGCGTCGATGAGCGCCTCGTCGGAGCGCGGCGATCCAGCAGCATCACGCATGCTCACCGTTCGCACGACAGCACCGGTACGGGCGGCAAGGGCCGCGAGGCTCCCGCGAACCGCAGGGTACTCCTCGTCAAGCGTGACGATCTGGTCTCCGCTCCGCCATGCAATGCCCAGTGCAAAACGAACTACAATCTCTGTTGTGCTATGCGAGACAGCCATGCGATGAAGATCAGTCGCTAGGACACCAGCGAAAACTCCGCGTAGCTCGTCAACGCGAACCTCGACGTCGTCCATGATGTGCTCTGATCCGCGACCGGTTGCGAGCTCTTGCGCTTGTACCTGCACCATTGCGGCATCAACCTCTCGTGGCAGCGGCCCATTGCTTCCTGCATTGAGGTAGATCCCTGCAGTTGCAGCGGGGATTTGCTCACGCAGCTCGCGCACCTTCGCCGCCTCCTCCTCTGCAGAAAGCGCAGGAATGCCCGTAAGCGCGCTGTTGCGGTCAGGCATCGTAGTGCTCCTGCGCACCCTGGCCGAGTCGGTAGCGCTGCTCAATAGCTGAGAGGGTTGCCACCTGATCTGGTCCCAGATCGTTCCGCACGCGGACGATTCGTGCCGATTTCAACGAGAACCCCGACGCGCTGCGCTCCGCACGTCGCACCGCATCGAAGGAGACCTCAACGACGACCGATGGCTGCACGCTGCGGTAGGTGCCGAGTTGTGCAACGGTGTGGTGTTCAAACCACTGGGAGAGTTGCGAGAGACTCTCGTCGTTGAGTCCCATCCCGACTCGGCCAAGGGGGGCGAGGCGGCCTGAGAGATCATCGCGAACGGCAATCGTGCACTCGGAGAGCAGTTCACGTCGGTGCCCAACACCAGGCTCAACGCCAACGATCACGCAGTCAATCGTATCGAGCGAGCGCTTAAGCTTAAGCCACGACGAGCCGCGCTGGCCGGGCAGATACGGCGCACCCGGCACCTTCGCAACCAGCCCCTCGCATCCACGCATGCGCGCGGCGATAAATGCAGCCTCAACCTCTTCTCCCGACCGAGCCTCTTGCAGCATCGCAATCTGCAACAGACCACCGCCCTGCTCTCCCAACTGCGACGCTTCTAATGCTGCGCGACGTTGGCGCCAGGTGCTGCGCATGAGCGGCTCGCTCCGGCGCGCGAGAAAATCAAAGGCGACAAATGCGACCGGGATACGCTCGCGCTCGCCGAGCGTGCGTGCCGAGCCGTCGAGTCGTGACTGCAGCGCCACGACCGGGAGTGGGCGCCCGTCTTCGGTGGCAATGATCTCACCGTCAAACACACCCTCAGCGCCACTCGCGAGCGCCGCATCGGCAATCTCTGGGAAAGAGACTGTCACCTCACGCAGGTCGCGCGCGTAAATCACCGCGCGCCCGCCTGCGACATGGAGCTGTGCTCGAATGCCGTCGTACTTGTCTTCGAGGAACATGGCGCCGCCGCTCTTCTCCAGTTCACTCCCTCTCAAGCGCTCAACGATCTCTGTCGCACTCGCAACTGGCGCAGCAAGCATGGCGGGGATCGGATGAAATGGCTTGAACTTCGCCTCGCTGAGCGCACCACGGCGCGCGAGGCAGGCAACGCTGCCTGGGTCACCCTCAAGCGTCATCGCCCAGTGGACCTCCTCTTGATCTGCAGCAAACGCTGTTGCGATTGCTGCCTCGAGCAGGCCGTCGCGCAGGCCGATGCGCATATCTCCCGTGAGCAGGCGTACCAAATATTTTGTCGCAGTGGGCGAGCAGCCATAAAACGTTTGCACGAGTAGGTCGTGACGGTGCTGCCCAGACGCGGCGGCGATCGCCGCGAGGAGCGCGGGGACCTCCCGCAAGTGTGGGGCCGCGTCAATGTTGGGGGCCACACCTGTCGCCTGCGCAATCACGTCGCTCCGTGCCTGGATCTCCTGCTCCACTGCAGCAAGCGCCGCACCAGCGAGTGGTCGCTCAGCCTCAATCAACTCTGCAGCAGCAGTGCCAAGGTCGCCCGCCTCGTCGAGAAGCTTCGCCAGTGAACCTGCAGGTGCGCCGGCCGCCTCTTCTACGGCCTTGGCGATGCTCGCCCACGAGAGTGGCTCGCTCGGGGAGAGTGGGCCACGCCGTGCGAGAAGTTGGCAGGAGATGGCAAGGTCCTCTTTCGACGCATTACGAAGCGCATCGGCAAGAAGGTTCACCTTCTCGGAGGTGCGGGTTGCCCCTTCAATACGTTTGGCGAGGTGGGTCCAACGGATCATCGTGCCGATCCTATACCGTGGCGCGCAATCACCACTGGCAACCCGTGCCACCTAGGCGATGCAGGCGGCCTTCACCATTCGGATAAAACGCTCGCGGTCGACGCGGTAGACCACACGGCAGTTTGGCGTACGCTTCGTGTTGCCAAGGTGGTCAACAATCGTCTGGCCACGCTCGTGCCCTTGACCAAGCGAGACCTCAACGCGGCGGTGTGCCTCGCGCGAGGCAATATCTGGTTCGAGTGCAACCGCCATGGCGATCGGGTCCGGCCAATCGAAGCCCTTCAGCTTGGATGACTCCTCGCAGAAGATGCGGAGCACCTTCTGGATGTCGACACAGAAGGCACCGAGCGGGCTGAGAGCGCGGATCTCGGCCGCCAGCGGATCTTCAATCACCGCATCGGCAACAGAGACATCCCAGCCAACCATCTCAACGTTCATGCCGGACTCCAGCACGATGTGGACCGCCTCGGGATCGACCCACCAGTTGAACTCCGAGAGTGGCGTGATATTGCCCGGGAGCACACCGGTCCCACCCATGACGACGCAGCGCTTCACCCACTGCGCGAGACGTGGCTCAATGCGCAGTGCGAGTGCAAGATTTGTCAGTGGCCCGAGGGCGACGAGTTCGAGTTCGCCCTTCTCGCTGCGGAAGGCGTCGATCAACGCGTGGACGGCGTCGTTGCTTGTCGCAACGCGGCCTGTGAGTGGGAGTCCGATGCTCCCCATCCCATCGGCACCATGCACATGCTGCGCCGTAGCGAACGGCCGAACAAGTGGAGCAGCCGCACCCGCGTGGACCGGCACACGCACGTCACACAGCTCTGCGGTATAGAGCGCATTCTGCACGCCCATCTCAACGGGAACGTTGCCGATGACAATCGACATCCCGACCACCTCGGTGTTCGGATGCTTGAGCGCCATCACAATCGCGACCGCGTCGTCGGAGGCGGTGTCGGTGTCAATCCAAATACGACGCTTGCGTGTCATGCGTCTACTCTAACGATCGTACAGGGGTGCGACACGATCTGTTCCTACTGGGCGCAGGAACTATCCTCGCACTCACAGTAGGAGGCATAGTGGGCAATTCGGCAAAGCACGAGGCACGCGAGGCGGCACTGGCTCGCTTGCGCACCGTTGCGCGCCCAGACCATCGACACCACTGGGATCTCGCGGAATTCATTGCCGACTTTGAAGGGAGTGCCGATGCGACCGCGCAACTCCTCACCCTCGACGCGTATCGCTCAGCGAGTGTGGTGTTCGTAACGCCAGACAATGGCTTGCGCCGACTACGCGAACAGGCACTCCATGATGGAAAGCGGCTCCTTGTTAGCACCTGTGGCATTGGACGCGGCTTTCTTGGCGTAGACGGTGCCACCCTCACACGCGAACAGGCGGTGCTCGCGAGCACGATGGAGGGGATCGACGAGCTCGCACACGCCGTCACCCTCGCCGACGTTGCGCGGGAATGACAACCAACACTCTTGGTTACCGGCGCACTTGCCGTAACGCGCGATGGGCTGCGACTCGGCAAGGGGCGCGGCTACTTCGACCTTGAGTGGGCGTTGCTCTGCACCGCTGGTGCTGTGCAACGCGATGCAACGGTGGTCACGCTCGTACACGATATCCAGGTAACGGCAGATAGGTTGCCAACGGCGGAACACGATGTGATCTCCGACTGGATCGTCACGCCGTCAGCCGCTATTGCCACTGGCCGCACGGGGATGCGCAGCGGTGCGATTGAGTGGGATCGCTTAAGTGCCGAGAAGATCGCCGCAACGCCGCCGCTCCAAGAGCTTTCGCGCTAGTTCCGCCGCTCAGCAAGGGCGCGCGCATCGGCACTCCATGGGCGTACACCTTCTGCGAGCAGAAGATTCTCGCGCTGGAGATGTCGCACCAGGAGCGCGAGTCGCGCCACTGCATCTGGTGCTGAGAGCAGCTCTTGCCGCTGGTCGCCGGTCAACTGCACAACGCCGCCAACCACGTGGGAGAGCCCAACAGGATCATCACTCCCAGTGAGTCGGTCGATCGCCGTCTCAATGAGCTCCCCATCTTCGTCGTCTTCCTCTGACTCGTCATCATCTGCATCGACGATCCGGGTCGGCCCCCCCGTCGCGTTGGAGGCAACAAGGAGGCGCTCGATCTCGGCGACAATCTCCTCCGAGAGTTCTGGGCCGCCTTCTTCTGCAAGCGCCTCGTTGATCGCCTCGGGGGTCACCTCGTCTTCCTCGCCCCCTTCTTCGCTTTCGTCGGGTTCCTCTTCTCCGTCTTGGCCACTACCGCGCAAGAGATCGAGGTAGTCAATGAAGCCAGCGCTGACACGTGCGGCCAGTGCGGCCGCCTCGTCTGCAGCGCCTACGGGCTCCTCGAGCACGGCGATCTCGGCGCGGAGATACGGTGCGTCGCGGTGCATGCGCACCACGCTAAACCGCTTGGTGCCGAACGTGACGAGGTCCCATCGACCATCAACGTAGCGCGTCGCCTCGCGAATCTCTGCGATCGTGCCGACGTCGGCAAGACCTGATTGCGTCATGCGAATCACGCCGAATGGGCGACCGCTCTCCAGGCACTGCTTGACCATGAGGCGGTAGCGCTGCTCAAAGATGTGGAGCGGGAGGGCGACGCCAGGAAACAGCACGAGGTCGAGCGGGAAGAGTGGGAGTAGCTCCGCGTCGGGCGGCCGCCCGTCACTATCCAGGGGGAGACTCAGTGGCTACACGCCGATGCTTGGCCAGCAGAGTCAGCGGTGCGGAAACTTGAACCACAGCCGCAGCCACCGACCGAGTTCGGGTTATCAACGGTGAAGCCGGCACCCATCAGCGAGTCGACGTAATCGACCGAAGAGCCAACGACGAGTGGTACCGACTTTTCATCGAGATACACGCGGACCCCATTGGTCGTGAACACGCGGTCATCGGGGTTGCGTGTCTCTTCCACCATCATTCCATAGCGGTAGCCGCTGCAGCCGCCAGAAATAATGTAGACCCGCAAACCAATCTCAGGATTCGTTTCGCCAGTCGTGAGCGTCTTGAATTTTGCCGCGGCTGCATCGGTCAAGGTGAGGGCGGGTGCAGTGGGTTCGGCCTGTGCTGTTCCTGCGGTCTCTTGGTTCAACATTGCAACCTCCTCAAGCATGCCAGCACGCTGCGCTGGATCGTCCGTTGATTCTACCGCCCACGCGGCAGAAGGGCACTATGCCTCGACGCGCTCCACAAGGAGGGCGATCCCCTGACCGACGCCGACGCACATGGCGGCAAGCCCGTAACGCCCGCCGCTGCGGCGCAACTCACGTACGAGGGTGGTTGCCATACGGGCCCCCGAGGCGCCAAGCGGGTGCCCAAGCGCGATGGCTCCACCATGGACATTCGTCTTTTCTGGGTCGAGCCCGAGCTCGCGGATACAGGCGACCGCCTGGCTCGCAAAGGCCTCGTTCAGTTCGACGCAATCAAGGTCGGCGACTGTAAGCCCAGTGCGAGCGAGAAGCTTCTTGATTGCGGGAACGGGGCCGATCCCCATCACGCTTGGATCGACGCCGGCGACGGCGGTTGCAACGATACGCGCATATGGCGTAAGTCCGATCGCGCGTGCACGCTCTGCTTCAACGACGAGGAGTGCCGCTGCGCCATCGTTGATGCCAGATGCGTTTCCTGCCGTGACGCTCCCATCTCGGGAAAAAGCTGGCTTCAGCCGCGCAAGGCTTGTTGCGTTCGTATCATGTCGTGGATGTTCGTCGCGATCGACGATGACTGGGGCGCCCGTTCGTTGTGGGATATGCACGGGCACGATCTCTTCGGCATGCACATTCTCTGCTACCGCAGCACGCTGTTGTGATGCGAGCGCAAAGGCATCCTGATCTTCGCGCGATACGTTCCACTTTTGTGCGACACGCTCCGCGGTCTCGCCTAGCGAGATCGTCGGGTAGCGCTCGTTGAGCTTCGGGTTCACGAAGCGCCATCCGATGGTAGTGTCAACAAGTTCACGATTGCCGCGCTCATATCCAGCCTCTGGCTTGAGGGTGACAAGTGGTGCACGGCTCATGCTCTCGACGCCGCCAGCGACGATCACGTCTGCATCGCCAACTGCAATGGCGTTCGCCGCGCTGGCGAGCGCCTGGAGGCCGGAGCCGCAGAGGCGATTCACCGTCTGGCCGGCAACTTCGACGGGGTAGCCCGCAATAAGGAGCGCCATGCGTGCGACGTTGCGATTATCTTCACCTGCCTGATTGGCACAACCGAGGATCACATCGTCGATGAGTGCAGGGTTGATACCGCTCCGCGCAATGATTGCCTCGAGCACGGTTGCAGCGAGATCGTCGGGTCGTACTCCCGCAAGTGCCCCGCCGTATCGCCCCACCGGGGTACGAAGCGCCTCGACAATCCAGGCCTCGCGCAGCGGGCGACCACTTGCCACAGAAGGGTGTGTGCTCTGCTCTGCCATGGGGCGAAGTCTACGCCGCCGCGCGCGGGGGGTCGCCTCACGCTCCGCTAGGATGCTCGTATGAGCAGCCAGCTAGCGCCCAGCAGCAGCCTCGCACCGAGCCGCGCAGCGCTCCCACTTGGCCTTCCGGACGCCACAGCCCTCTTTGCATTCGCCGCCGAAGCTGAGCGCCGGGTAGCCACCCTGCGCTTGCGCATCAAGGAGCAGGGCCAGAGCGCAACGGGGTCGACAACGACCGAGATCGAACTGCTCGTCGCACGCCCGCATGCACGTGTCACTACGCGAAAGGCAGATGGCACCTACGAGCTCTGGGCAACAGATGGAAGCGTCATTGAGGGGTATAACTCAGCAACGAAGACTGCAACACGACGCCCGCATCGCGCCGCGCCAACTGGCCTCACGGAACCTGGAATCCCCGCCGCCTCACGTGTGCCGACATCGTTGGGCCCACTCCCTACGCGCGGATGGGCGACGACCTTTCTTCGCCCGAGCAGTTTCTGCACGACCGTTCTTGCCGGAGCCGTACTCGGTTCGGTAGAGGCGCGAGTAATTGCAGGCCGCGCCGCACTCACCCTTGAGGCTGCAGCTCCGCGAACGATTGAACTCTCCGGCGATCGCGCCGACTTCCGCTACCGCGTTGCATTCGACCGCGCAACAGGCATCCTGCTCTGCGTAGAAGAGTTCCGTGGCGAAACGCTGATGCGAAGCGCATGCGTCACGGCGGTCGGGATCGACGAACAGATCTCAGCAAGCGAGTTCACGATCGAGTTGCCAGCCGGCGCCATCCCGCTCTACTAAGAGGAGGGCACATGGCCGAGACAACAGGCAGCGCACGGCTTGCGCGTTCTATCGCAGGTCTCCTTTCCGCAAGTGATGATCCAGCAATCATCGCTACGCTCTTGCCAGGGTGTGAAAAGTTGCACCGCATTGACGCGGAGCACATTGAGGGGCGGCTCGCTACAGAGGTTGCAGGGATCCCCGTCACCGCCGCCGTCTCCATTCGACGGACGGTTGAGGGGCTCGCCGGGGGTGCTTCGCGCCTCCACCTGCGCCTCAAGATTCGACCGGATATCGGCGGGCAGGCGGTCATCGCCGCCCTCGTGGATCTCCACCCGGTTGACGGCGATGTGAACGCCACCGACGCGACGTGGCGCAGCTCAAGCGAGCTCGATCCGCTGCTTGCAGTGATGGCGGGCCAGCGGGTCGAAGAGTTTCTTCGTGCCTCGATTGAGCAGCTGATTGCGGGACTCGCCCGCTAGCAACCCTACGCCGAGAGGGCGAGCCACAGCGCAACGGCGACGGCGCTGGCGAGAGCAGCGATCATCGCAACCCATGTTGCACGAAAGAGGGCACGACCACGATCGATCGGCCACCAGGCTCGCACCGAGCGTGCGATGCGCAACGCCGCCTCACCCATCGTGATGAAGAGCGGCACCGAACCGATGAGGAGTGGGATCTTGACGATCGCCTCGTTCCAGCGCGCACCAAGATTCAGCGCGCTGATCACGATCGTGCCACAGATCAACGCGACGACACTCAAATAGATGAACCCGCCACGCAACGGCGTTGGATCTGTCTCTGGCACATAGGCAGGGAGGCCGTCGGGGGCGACGGGCACCGGCTGTCGGTCGAGCATGATCATTCCTGGTTCATAGCGCTCATCTACGAGGACGCCGCGCAACAACTCTCCCGCGTCGGGAGCCTCCTCCTCGGCGTCGGGTAGAGCACTCGGCAGTGCCTCTGCGCCAGGAATCTGATCGGGGCGTACGATGCGCGGTCGTGTCGGCTGCTCGCCAGACATGGCTACTCGCCCTGTGCGCGGGTGAATCCTTCGGTGTCTGCCCATACGCGCAACTTCTCTAGATGTACCCACGGCGCGAGCTGGGCGACACGCTCGATCAACGCGAGGAGTTCGCCATCGGGGAGGTCATCGTTCGGGTCACGCGCCACGTACCGAGCGCGGAAGAATCCAGGGTGATCAAATGCTGGCGCGGCCTGCGGCCAGACGACGACCCCACGCGCAGAGAGCATCCGCAGTTCAAGGCGTGACCCGGCAAGCGCGGCGAGTTTTGCGCCAGCTTCGGCTGGTGAGAGAAGCGTCTGCATGAAGTAGTCGAGCCCGACCACGCGCGCGGGCCCTACCGCAGCGAGGCGTGCCTCACCGTCGATCCAGCGCTTGTGCGGCGTGATGGCCTTCGTGCGTGGGCGGCTCGCAGCCGACGGCACGCCCGTTGGACGCGTCCCGAGGCTCTCGATCACCGCGTCGGCAAAGCCGCTTGTGCTCGTTGCCGCCTCAACATCACCGCCCTGCTGGCGCACCACGTCTTGCGGTAGCGCCTTGCCCGCCTCGAGTGTGGCGAGGACTGCGTCCTCAACGTCGTCGGCGAGATCATGCTCGCCAAGATGACGAAGCATCATGGTGGCCGAGAGGATGAGTGCGGTCGGATTGATGACATTCTTGCCGGCGTACTTCGGCGCAGAACCGTGCACGGCTTCGAAGATCGCCACGCCGTCGCCGTAGTTGGCGCTCGATGCAAAGCCGAGGCCACCAACAAGCCCTGACGCAAGATCGCTAATGATGTCGCCGTGGAGGTTGGTTGCAACAATCACATCGAACTGGGCGGGATCTTTCACCATCTGGTGTGCAACGTTGTCGATGATGAGGTGGTTCGCCTCAATCGGCGCGTACTCAGGGGCGAGCTCTTCACCGATGCGCTTGAACATCCCCTCGGTAAACTTCAAGATGTTTGCCTTGCTCGCCGTCGTGACTTTCTTGCGCCCCTCACGAAGTGCCAGTTCGTATGCGAAGCGAATGATCTTCTCTGAGCCCTTGCGCGTGATCAGCTTCAACGCCTGCCCAACATCGTGCGTCTGCAAGTGCTCGATTCCGGCATACAAGTCTTCGACATTTTCGCGCACGATGACCATGTCGATCCCTTCGCCCTTATATCGCGTCGGAATACCTGGGAGCTCTCGCGCAGGACGAACATTGGCGTACGTCTCAAAGAGCTTGCGGAGGGTGACGTTGGCGCTCTTCTCACCGAAGCCGACGGGGGTCTCGAGTGGGCCCTTCAGGGCAACGCGCGTGCGCTCGATGCTCGCGCGCGTCTCTTGCGGAACGCCAGAAGAGTCTCCTTTGATAAATACCGAGGCGCCAGCTGCTGCCTCCTCCCAGTCGAAGGCAACGTCGACGCGCGCGCCCGCTGCGTCGAGGATGCGCTTGGTGGCGAGGGCGACCTCGGGCCCAACCCCGTCGCCAGGGATCAACGTGATGGGGTGCCGGCGCAGAGGGCTCATGCCCTCAGGATACGCGGGGAGCGCCGATCGGGAGGTTGACGAAGCCCCGGAACTGGAATCCAGGGCGGCGGACCGCACCAGGGAGGAGGTCAATGCTCGGGAGCACCGTCGCCAGCGCGTCAAACAGGAGCTCAAGCTCAAGGCGCGCCAGGGGGGCGCCGAGGCAGAAGTGGATCCCGCCGCCAAACGAGAGGTGTGAGGTCTCGCCACGCGCAATGCGGAACGCGTCGGGGTCAGCATATTTCCGTGGATCGCGATTCGACGAGCCGATCATGAGCCCGACCTTCGAGCCGCGTGGGATCTCCACGCCTTGCACCTCGAACCCATCATCGAGTACCCAGCGTTGGAAAAACTGGAGCGGTGGATCCCAACGCAGGATCTCTTCAACGGCACTCTTCGCTGGAGCCGCACCGCTGCGTAGCACCTGCCACTCGTCGGGGTGCTGCCCGAATGCAGCAACGCCGTTGGCGGCGGCATTGACCGATGCCTCATGACCGGCCATCAAGAGCACCATCACCGTGGAGATCACCTGCTCATCACTGAGTCGATCGCCCTCAATCGTTGCGTCGATGAGGCCAGTCAGCAGATCATCAGCGGGTCGCTTGCGCCGCTCGGCAATGAGGTCGGCTGTGTAGCGCGTGAACTCCTTGACCGCCTCGTTCGCACGATTCTTCGTTGCGTCAGAGGGGGCTGGCTCGTACATCGAGACGACGTCATGTGAGAGTTCAAGAATGCGCATGCGGTCGGGCGCAGGGACACCGATCAGGTCGCAGATGATCGTCAGCGAGAGCGGCTCGGCGAGATCGCGAACGAGGTCGAAACTGCCGCGCTCGCGCGCTTCGTCGATGCGCGCATTGATGAGCGTGGATGCAGGTTCGCGTTGCGCCTCGATCGATCGCGGCGTAAATGCTGCAGTCACAAGACGGCGCAGCTTCGTGTGGTCGGGGGGCTCGAGGGCGATCATGTCCCAGCGCTCGAAAGACTTGAAATCCGCGTAGCGCTCATCACGCCACGGCTGTAGATCCTCTGGGTTGACGAACTCTTCGGCGGTGTAGCGGTGCGAGAAATCGGAGCCGAGGCGCTTGTCGCGCCACGCGGCATGCGTGTCGGCGTGCCGTGTGATGAACCAGATCCCGCTCGCGGGCGAGCGCCAGACCGGATGCGCTTCACGCAAGCGGGCGTAGGTCGAATAAGGATCAAGCGCAACCGCGGGGTCGGTTGGATCAAAGAGAAGGGGTGCGACCGCCTCGCTCATAGTCGACCAGCAGCACGATCCCGAGCAATGAGGAGGCGGAGGCCATGCACCGCCGTATCGATCACTGGGTCGATCGAGAAATCTTTCATCGACGCTTCGGCCTCTTCATGCGTCATCGAGGGGCTGCCGACGCACACCATGATGCCCGCGGCACGTGCGCGCAGGGTGGCCGCAACGATAAAGAGCGTTGCCGACTCCATCTCAGAGCTGATGGCGCCGCCGCCAATCCACGCCTTCCAGCGACGGGCAAGATCTGCCGAGATTGGCATGCGTGAAGGCTCCACCTCGCCATAGAACGAATCTTTCGACTGCGCAACGCCAACACGGTGGCGCGCCTTCCGCTCGCGCGCCGCATCGCGCAGCGCGAGGACACATCGATATCTGCAACGGCGGGGAACT
>JBJSXZ010000189.1:0-3371 GCA_046086645.1 Candidatus Limnocylindrus sp. | reverse complement strand
AGTTCTTGCCTCTCCTTGATCAAAATCACAAACATTAAGCCCGCTGCCGCCGTCAAGCGTATCGATAGAACTCCCGCCAGAGAGAAGATCGTTTCCTTCGCCTCCCACTATGAAATCTTTCCCACTGTCTCCGCCAATCTCGTCAGCTCCGTCGCCGCCTTCAATCAAGTCATTTCCGGATCCGCCGGCAAGTAGGTCTACGCCTGGGCTGCCAACAATCTCATCGCGCCCCGCGCCGCCATCAACAGTTACACTGTCAGCGGATTCAGCGTGCAGCACATCATCGCCTGGACCTAAAGTGATTTCGACGCTCCCATCAACTTCAATAATGACGAGATCATCGCCTCCTCGGGCATCAACGTGATCGTCGCCGCCACCAGTGCAAATGACATCGTTCCCATCGGTTCCGGTGAGGGTCTCTGCTGAGGATGCTCCTTGAATAGTGCATGCAGGGTAGTCGGTTGCCATTGCATAGCTACTTGGTCCGATCAATATGAGTAACACTCCAGAGATTAGTGCAGACAACCACTTTTTAGCGTGCACATTTTTATAATTCGGGGGCAGAGTCAACATGATTCAATCATATTCCTATGTCACCTTGGCACGTCAAATTGCGCATTAACTACTACCTTGGGAAGTGTGCCTCAAGTAAATATTTTGACGGAAGTGTGTACGTCAGGGCAACCTGACTGGATCGGTGGGGATGTTCGTACTCGCGCCCGAAATACCCAACTGACCGTCGTCATTCATACCCCAGCAATAGATGCGTTGGGTAGTGGTCAACCCACATGCATGGTGCTCGTCGAGGTCGATCGAGACGAATTTGTAGGGGGCGGACACCTGGACCGGGTCGTTCTCCTGCTCACCTTCGCTATCGGCACCGAGAAGACCGTAGAACTGCCCTAGGTAGCCCCACCCATTCCACCCCCAGCAGAACGCGCTGCCGCTCGCTTTGATGCCGCAGGCGGAGTAGGCGTCGTCTTCGCTACCGGAGATAGCGGTGTACCGGCCCGATCCATGGACCTTCGTTGGCACGGTGACAAAGCCCTCGACTCCGCCCGAGCCGTTGCCGATCTGGCCCCACGTAGAGTCGCCCCAGCAGTAGACCTTCCCTCGCTGGGTCAGGCCGCATGAACTCTCCGAGCCCGTCTGGATGTCGACGAACCGAAGGTCACCAGAGATGCTGACTGGTTCGTCAGAATCCGCATCGGTGCCGTTACCACCCGCCTCAGATGAGAAGTGACCATTCCCCAACTCACCGTTGTTGCCAGTACCCCAGCAGTAGCCGTCACCCGTGTAGGTTACTCCGCAGACGGTGTTGTCTCCGACTGAGACTGTCATGAATCGGTGATCCCCAAGTACCAGGTTGGGGACGTCGACATCGGCATTCCCTGACTCGGTCCAGTCATGAGTGCCGATGCCTAATTGACCCCAATTGTTCGAGCCCCAACAATAGGTTTGCAGTCGCCGGATGCCGCACGTGGTCCAACTGCCAACACTGATGAAGCTCCAACCGCGCCCGCCAACTCGCTGCGGAACAAAGACATTGGCATTCCCCACCTCCGATTCGTCATGGGTACCGAGTCCCAGCTGACCGTAGTCGTTGTAGCCCCAGCAATAGAGTGCTCCCCGTGTGGTAATCGCGCATGTCGCATACCAACCCGCATCAATTGTGCGGAACCTGTGTCCTCCGACCACAGCCACCGGTTCGGTCTGGGAAGAAGCGTCGCCATTGCCGAGCTGTCCGCTGCTGTTCTCGCCCCAGCAGTAGGCATGGCCATTTGTCGTAAGGGCACACGTATGGTTGTAGCCCACGTCAACTGCGGAGAACCTTGTCGGTGCTGTTGCAGACACGGGCGTGACAGCGGCGGCCCCGACACCGACCACGAGCATCAACACTGCAATCGAGCGAAGGAAGGGACTAGACATCAAACACCTCAAACTTAGAACGTCGCTGGATGGGCACATTTAGATAATATCTGATGCGAGATATTCCCTCAACCTGCGCATCAACTACCATTCGTATGTGTACGACGATGCCGATCGCCAAGGGCTGCTTGTCGGCGTCACCATCGGAGGTGTTGCTCTCGGAATCCTGCTCGTCATCCTCCTTGGTTCGCTGCATCTTGCCGAATGTGAACAACGTGCCGATGTGATCCGCAGATACAACGACCAGTCGGGCCCGCGCTACTCCGAGGTCTACCCGGCCGACTGGGAGTTATGGGTGAAGGAGTGCCGCGACTAGCTGCTAAGCCTCGTTAACCGCGGCAACTGGCCTCACGCCACGCAGGGTGCGCAAGCGGTTGATGCGATCAATGAGTGGCGGGTGTGTCGCCATGAAGCCTGCCGCGCGCGACTCAAAGCGCTTCACGGGATTGACAACATAGAGGTGCGCCGTCGCCTTCGTTGCGACCTCGAGCACCTCGGTGTCGCCCGCGAGCTTCGCGAGGGCGCGCTCGAGGCCGGCAGGATTGCGCGTCAACTCAACGCCCGATGCATCGGCAAGATATTCGCGCTGCCGCGAGACGGCCAGCTGCACCAGGCGCGCCGCAATTGGCGCGAGGATCGCGAGGACGATGGTCAGCACAATGAAGATCGCCTGGATCGCATTGCCACCTTCTCGGTCGTTGCTCCGTCGGCGTCCGCCACCCCAGAAGGCCCACCGCATCACAAGGTCGCTCAAGAGTGCGAGTGAACCGACGAGGGCGGCAACGAGCAGGCCATAGCGAATGTCGAAGTTGCGAACATGTGAGAGCTCGTGGGCGATGACGCCGCTCATCTCTTCGCGGTCGAGTCTCGCCATGAGGCCGGCGGTGACGGCAACGCTTGCGTGCTCTGGATCTCGGCCCGTTGCGAAGGCGTTGAGCGCGGTATCGTCGATCACGTAGAGCTTCGGCTTCGGCAGATTGGCTGCGAGGCAGAGCTCATCGACGATGTTGTCGAGCTGGCGCTCCTCCACTCCAGCATCTGGATTGAGTGGCTTCGCACCGGCTGCGGCAAGGACCGCCTTATCACCGCTGAACCAGGCGCCAAGCGTGAGGAAGAAGCCGAGAACAAAGGCGCCCAACGCGAATGGGAGCCCGCCGTCGACCGTGCCGCTGAGCGCAATTCCAGCACTTGCGCCGAACGCGGCAAGGATCGCCACCACGAGCAAGACGAGGACGAGCGACTTGCGGCGGTTGTCGGCTGCAAGGTCGTAGAAGGTTGCCATTGCACGTGCCTCGCGGAACTAGGAGAGCTTAACCTGCGGGACGGCCTCCTCGGCATCTGGTGCATCGAAGAAGTCGCGCTTGGCGAAGCCGAACGCGGAGGCAAAGATCACACCAGGGAAGGTCTGCACCGAGTTGTTGTAGGTCATCTTATACTTATAC
>JBJSXZ010000188.1:0-2146 GCA_046086645.1 Candidatus Limnocylindrus sp. | reverse complement strand
CTCACCGAGACGCGCGGCACGGCGCTCATTCACCAGTTGAGCGCTGGCTATCATGTATGGGTTGGCGAGATCCCGCATCGAACAAACGGCTGTCTGATCTCTGACCGCGCTGGCGTCACCACTGGATTCGGCCTCTATGGCCTCCAGGAGCGCGGCGAGCTCTTTGTGAATGAAGGGGAGCAGACGTACGAGGGACAGATCATCGGCGAGAGTGCGAAGCCAGGAGACATGGATGTCAACGCAGTTCGCGAGAAGAAGTTGACAAACATGCGCACGCATTCACACGACGAGGCGATCCGCCTAACACCGCCGCGCCGAATGGCGCTAGAGAATGCACTCGAATTCATCGGCCCAGACGAACTCATTGAGGTGACCCCTACCTCGTTGCGACTTCGCAAGCGACTACTCAACGAGAATGATCGGCGTCGTGAAGCAGGTCGCCGTGCAGAGATGCGGGAGTCATAGAGGGGGGGAGTGGCTTGGCGGAGCGAGTCTTTCTCGACGGTGCGGCTGGTCTCCCGGTACGTGCAGAGGTAGCTCAGCGAATGGCTGAACTCTACGCAGAAGGAATTGCCAATCCAAATGGTGGCCACGTAGAGGCACGCCGCGCGCGCGCACTCCTTGATGCGGCACGCCACTCTGTTGCAGGGGCATTCGGTGCGGACGCTGTACAGCTCGTCTTCACCGGCACCGCGTCAGAGGCACTCGCCCTGGCCTTCCATAGCGAAGCGCGACCAGGATCACTCGTTGTGACGAGTGCAGGCGAACACCGAGGGGCGCGCACGCTGGCTGCGAAACACGCAGCAGCGGGTGGCGCCGTACGGCTGATCCCACTCACCGACGAAGGTTATTGGGTGCTTAGTCCCGAGCTGTTCCAGGATATTGAGGGTGCGACCGCGCTTCTCTCCGTCGCCTCAGGCGAGCTTGGAGCGGTTCAGTCTCTCGCACCGTTTATCGCCTCTTGGCGTGCGGCTGGTGGCGGGGCGATTATCCTCGATGGTGTGCAACGTGCATCATCAGGCTCGATCAAGATGAACACCGGCATCGATCACCTTGTTGTCGGCTCGGCAAAGATCGAAGGACCAGTGGGAGTCGCCGCGCTGGTCAGCGCCAGGAATCGAAAATTAGTGCCGCTCGTTGCTGGCGGTGGGCAACAGCGCGGCCGGCGAGGCGGGACCGAAGCGGTAGTGTTGGCCGACGCATTTGCGTTCGCACTCCGCCTCTCCCAAACTGAAGAGGCACATTCTGCGGCACATGCAGCGAATCTTGGGACTACCTTTGACCATGCGCTCGGTGCGCCAGAGCAGCATGGCCTCCGCACCACTGGTCCACGCGACACCACAGTGCGACTTCCTGGGCACCGCTCGTATGCTGCCGATTGGGTTCTTGGAGACGACCTGGTCGCAGCACTTGATCACGAGGGGGTTGCCGTATCAACTGGCTCCGCCTGCCTCAGTGGTTCACGAGAGCCATCAGAAGCGCTGCAGGCATGCGGGTTCTCAACGTCAGCAGCACAGGGTGGTCTACGCTTGATCTTTAGCCGCACGAATACATCACGTGATCCTGTAGTCGCTGCGGCCGCACTTGCCAGGGTCTCCCGGCGGATCCGAGACTTTGGAGCTGCGCGATGACACACGTCCGCGTCACATCTTCGCTCCCGCAGGGGTGGATTCCCGCTCCGGTACCGAGCGCACCTGAGCGCGTTCTTGTTGCGCTTTCGGGCGGCGTCGATTCGTCGCTTGCTGCTGCCCTCCTCGTGGAGCAGGGCCATGATGTTGTCGGTGTCTGGATGCGCCTGCACTCTGCGGCGGACAGCGTTGATGCAGGCAGGAAGAGTTGTTGTACGCTGGATGCAGCCGACGATGCGCGGCGTGTAGCCGATCACCTTGGGATTCCATTCCATGTTCAGAACCTCGAGCAGGAGTTTGCCGATGCGGTCCTCGAGCCATTTGTTGCCTCATATCTCCACGGTGAGACGCCGAGCCCCTGCGTTGGGTGTAATACCGCGGTGAAGTTCGGCGCCTTGGTTGGGAAGGCTGCGGCAATTTACACCTGTGATGCTGTCGCTACGGGTCACTATGCTCGGCGTGCCATGCGCGAAGGCGGCACGTCATGGCGCCTTCGCGCTGCTGTCGACCGAGAGAAG
>JBJSXZ010000187.1:0-2595 GCA_046086645.1 Candidatus Limnocylindrus sp. | reverse complement strand
AGCAGGTAGCCGAGCTCACGAGCCTCAAGTAGATCGGTGTTAAACACGCTGCCCGTGTCTTCGACGCGCACGCGTGTGTACTCCTCCTTAAGTCGGCCGATCTCGGCGATGGCCACAGAGAGCAACGCCTCGTCGCGGTAAACGCCAACGTTATCCATCATGACGGCGGCGAGGGCACGTCGAATCTCTGCCGGTCGCACGCCAGTTGGACGCGTCGAGAGGGCGAGCATCTCGTCACGCACGTCACGCACGGCACCCTCGGCACCTGCAGTGCCCCGTGGCAGTGCGGTGGATTTGCAGATCGCTGCCATGCGCTTCCCGGCACGCTTGCCGAACACGAGTAGGTCGACGAGTGAATTCGTGCCGAGCCGATTCGCCCCGTGCACACTCACGCATGCAACCTCTCCCGCGGCGAAAAGGCCAGGCACGACACTCCCGCCTGCGCTCGCGAGCACCTCCGTCTCAAGGTTCGTCGGAACGCCACCCATCGCATAGTGTGCTGTAGGCTGAACAGGCACCGGCTCGCTGATCGGCTCAACCCCTTGATAGACGCGAGCGAAGTCGGTGATGTCGGGCAGCTTCTCTTCGATCACCTTTCGCCCGAGATGGCGAACGTCAAGGTAGACATAGTCTTTTCCGCCAATCCCGCGGCCTGCTCGGATCTCTTGATACATCGCGCGAGAAACCATGTCGCGCGGTGCAAGCTCCATCAGCTTCGGTGCATACGTCTCCATGAACCGCTTCCCCTCATCGTTGATGAGATAGCCGCCTTCGCCTCGTGCAGCCTCGGAGAGGAGGATTCCGATCCCAACGATCCCAGTCGGGTGCAACTGATAGAACTCCATATCCATGAGCGGCACG
Organism: Candidatus Limnocylindrus sp.; assembly: GCA_046086645.1. GTDB lineage: Bacteria > Chloroflexota > Limnocylindria > Limnocylindrales > Limnocylindraceae > Limnocylindrus. Next base: position 1,734 of record JBJSXZ010000187.1, on the reverse strand, counting down.
CCATGCCGCCATGCGAGCGACATGCCATCGCCAGTGAGCGAATGTGCGTTGGACGTTACTCGCCATGCGCGACCGTAGCCACCAGTTGCGAGGAGCACCGCCTTGGCACGGAGAACGTGGAGCGTGCCGTCTGCAATCTTGTAGCCGACCACGCCGCTGCAGCGTCCGCCCTGGTCTGCATTGCCACCTTCGAAGACAAGGTCGACAACGTGGTATTCGTCGTAGAACTTCACTCCCGCCTTGATGCACTGCTGATAGAGCGTCTGCAAAATCATATGGCCGGTGCGATCTGCGGCGTAGCAACTGCGACGCACTGGGCCTTCACCAAAATTCCGCGTATGTCCACCGAAGCGGCGCTGGTCGATCTTTCCATCGGGAGTTCGGTTAAACGGGAGACCCATGCGCTCAAGCTCTATCACCGCAGGGATCGCCTCGCGTGCGAGCACCTCTGCGGCATCTTGATCTGTCAAATAGTCGCCGCCCTTGATCGTGTCGAACATGTGCCACTCCCAGTGGTCTTCCTCAACATTGCCGAGGGCGGCACATACGCCACCCTGCGCAGCGCCCGTATGCGAGCGCGTCGGGTAGAGCTTCGTCAAGACAGCGGTCGGCACGCCCTCGCGCGCGAGTTCAAGTGCCGCCCAGAGGCCTGCACCGCCCGCGCCAACAACAATCGCATCTACGTCAATTGATGTCGCCTGGGTTCGAATGCCGCTACTCATTACCGCGTTACTTCAACGGAAGCGTGAGCACAACGGTTGTGCCGATATACAAGAGTCCAGCAGCCATGAGATAGAGCAAGAACAGTGCAGCGGTCCGAATGCGGGCCGGGACGTAGTCCTGCGCAACGGTGCGCATGCCAAGGAAGGCATGGATGATCACGGCAACGAGCATCGACCAGTCAAGGAGGCGCAACGCAACGGAGTTCCACCGCGTCTGTGCGATCCACTCTGCTGTTTGATCTGCGGGATCAAAGACGAAGTGGGTCATCGAGAAATGGGCGAGTGCAAGCACGAAGAGCGCGAGTGCGGTGATGCGCACGGCATACCAAGCACGGAGATCTGCACGAGAGCCCGTGGGGCGCGGGCGACCAACGCGCGAGTAGCGCTCGCTCATCGGACCACCTCCCAGATCGGCTTCAAGATGATGTATGCGCCAGGGATACCGATCGCAAAGAAGAGGAACCAGACGATCCGCCAGATGGTGCGGTGATACGCGGTGAGAGCCGGCCAGAAATCCATCACGACGATGCGCATCCCATTCAGTGCGTGATAGAAGAGCGCTGCCCCGAGGAGTGTCTCCATCACGCGCCCGGCAGGGCTCGCATAGATGGTCAGCAACTCGTTGTATGCCTGTGGGTTGCCACCCACAAGGTAGATATCAATCACGTGGAGCAAGACGAATGCCCAGACAGCAATTCCGGAGACGCGGTGGAAGGCCCATGCGACCATCCCTTCGCCGCCGCGGTACGAGAGGTAGGCCTTCAGGGTTCGACGGGGCGGGAGGGGTGCGGCGCTTCGTGTCATGGTCCACCCCCTGTGCTCCGCGCTGCGGCGACGCTGCAGCGACCCTGAGAATCCTAGTCCCGACGCATTAGTCCTGCACGCCGTATGCTGCCCCCGATGAAGATCCATGAAGCAGAGGCGCGACAGCTCCTTGCCGACGCGGGCCTTGCCGTCCCCGATGGGTCAACGGAGACTACCCCCGCTGGCGCGCGTGCCGCGGCCGAGCGGC
>JBJSXZ010000186.1:0-2365 GCA_046086645.1 Candidatus Limnocylindrus sp. | reverse complement strand
CACTATCGCGGCATCGTGGCGCTCTGCACCGACTTGCGCATGCTTAGGCGCCGCGGGCTCGCTCCCGGGGATGGGATCAACCTGTTCGTCGCTGGTGCAATTGAATCGGTAGGCGAGATTACCTGGAGTATCGATGACGCGGTCGCTGCTGCGCTGCGGCGACTCGGGGTAGAGGGAGCAGTATGAAGATCTATCTGGCTGGACCCCTCTTCTCGAACGCAGAACGCACCTTCCTTGATACGGTTGCCGCGCGGTTGCGCAGCGAGGGCTTTGAAGTGTTCGTCCCCCACGAGCAGTTCGCTGAACAAAAGTTCATGCGGTCAGAAGGTGGCGCCGCCGCCGATGAGGTCTACGCAGTCGACCTTGCGGGTGTCATGGGGGCGAACGCCGTCCTCGCCTGGCTCGACGGCACGCAGATCGATGACGGCACAGCAGTTGAGATCGGCATCTTCAGCCGCCTTGCGGCACAGGATCCTGCACGCCATAAAGGGATCATTGGCCTGAGCACCGACATGCGCGTCGCGCGTCGCAAGGGGCTCGTTCCTGGCGACGGGATCAACCTCTTCGTTGCTGGCGCGATTCGCGCATCGGGCTCGATCGTCTGGTCGCTCGATGAGGCGGTTGCAGCACTCAAGGCGCTGAGCGCTCGGTAGTCTGTGAATCCGATCTTCTCAGTTAGTCGTTGGGCGCTCTTGCGAATGAGCCGCGCGGGTACACTTGGTCATCTTGTTGAGCGCACCGGATGGGGGCGTCGCTCCGTTCAGCGCTTTGTTGCTGGCGACACGATTGCTGCCGCGGTGGCGTCGGCCGAAGAGATGAAGCGGCGCGGATTTCTTGTCACGCTCGACCGACTTGGCGAGGCCTCGAGTGGCGCGCGTGCAGATGCCTACATGCGCGATGCGGTGGAGCTTCTCCACGCTCAGTCGGCCGCAGGACTTGAGCCGAATGTCAGTGTCAAGCTCACCGCAATCGGGCTTGCAGAGGGCACAGAGGTTGCAGCTCGGCGCCTCGACGAAATCGTCGGCGCAGCGCAGATTTTGCACGGATTCGTTCGCGTGGATGCAGAGCATGCGGCGAGCCTCGACCAGTTGCACGAGATCGTCATCGCGGCACGCGCCAAGGGCCTTCCCGTTGGCACGGTACTCCAGGCAAACATGCAGCGCTCCGTGCGTGACGCTGCACGGCTTTCTACTGCTGGAGTACCCCTGCGGCTCGTAAAGGGTGCCTACGATCCTGGCGCCGATGGCGTGGGTGACATGCGCGCCGTTGACGCGGCCTATGTGCAACTCGCCGGGGTGTTACTCAATGCAGGCCTGCCGCTCGCACTTGGCACACACGACGACGCCATACTCGATGCTCTTGCGCCGCGCGCACGCGGCGTAGCCGAGGCGCAGCTCCTCTTCGGTGTCCGCAGTGATCTTGCTGAGCGTCTGCGCACGGACGGTTGGCGCGTGCGCATCTACACACCGTATGGCCCCGACTGGTGGCCGTATGCCCTGCGACGCATGGCAGAGCGCCCAGCAAACCTGCGCTTCGTGTTGCGGAGCCTCTTCGGGCGTTAACGCTTGGTGATCGAGGCTTCGGTCTCGTCGCGGTGCTTCTTGAGGTACTTCATAAAAGGCGTCCCGCCGGTCCCGACGTCGGTCGGGTTCCCTGTCGCGTCTGCCGCCTGACGGTTGATATACGTCGCCGCATATTCAAGGTGCAGGGCGCGGAATGCGCGGAGCGTCTCGACGCATCGATCGCGTGCCGCGATCAGGTCGGCTGGAGCGGCAGCGCCAAGCGTTGCAATGCGACCTGCAGCCGTTGGCCCCGCCTCGAACGCCTCAAGGAGTCCAACGTGCTTACGCGGCATATAACGGCGCATCTCCATCAGATAGGTGCGGAGCTGGTCGGGCGCGTGTTCGACGCCAAGGATCGCGTCGAGGCAGGGGACGATGGTGCTCTGCGCGCCGGTTTCACCACGGAAGTTCTGTCCTGCGCCAGCGTATGCCGTCACGCCCTCGTAGACGAGACCGCCAGGAAGCGCGGGGTTGTCACGCCAACCGAAGATGTAGGGGCGAACCCGGTGGTAGTAGATGTACGGGTCGCACGATTCAGGCATGCGCTGCATCGTTGCAAGGATGCCGTCAAGTGCGTCGCCGAGGCGTGTGAGCGCGACGGTTGCACCCACATCATCACCCTGGGAGATTGCGGTCTGAACCTCAGCCCCCGCAGCAAGGGCGGCACCAGCGCGTCGCTCGATATCGACGTGGATCAAGATGAACCATGCCTCGTCAAGCCCGCCGAGGAAGTGCTGCAAGAGGGCGATATTGCCGAGCGCGATCGGCCCATCTTCGTCAATGCGGCGCCAGTTCCAGAGCGC
>JBJSXZ010000185.1:0-4182 GCA_046086645.1 Candidatus Limnocylindrus sp. | reverse complement strand
CAAGGTCTGCCCCCGGCTCCCCGAGTCGGACTCCTCCCTCTACAAGGCGCTCCACCGCCTCATGGACCGGGCCGGTGTCCCCCGGAGCGGGTGGCACCAGCTACGCCACACCGCCGCGACGCTCCTCGCGGCCGCGGGGACGGACGTGGCCACGATCGGGCGGATCCTGGGGCACCGGCCGGGCAGCGTAGTCACGCTGAGGTACCTGCACACGGACGACGAGCGGCTCAGGCGGGCGGCGGAGGCGGTCGCGCGCGTCGTATCCCACGCCTAGCACGCTGGCCCGCTGCCCCACCCGAAGCAAGTCTCGTGCCGACGCCTCGGTCCATGAGCCGGCGGCACAGCCTTGCCCGCGCCCGTGCGGACCGCTACAGTAGAGCCCTCAACTTGGAGGGCTTCCCCATGAACCGCCGCTTCACGATGTCGCTCGTTGGCTTCGGCGCCGTTGTCGCCGCATTTGCCTCAGTCCGGCTGGCCTTTGCGGATTCAGCACCGCCCGAGTGCCACGGAGAGGTGCGGGTCATCGTTGCGCAGGGCGCCGATGCTACGAGCCCCGCCACGCCGAAGGTCTTCGTGGACTTCACATGCCATGGGGAGTGCATTCTCGGTCCGCAGGTCTGCCACCCCTTCAATGACCCTGTGCGCAACATGGCCTACTGCGCGTGCTGGTACGACGCCAACAACGATGGGGTCGCGCAGGCAAACGAGGTAGTCGTCCTTCGTTGTTGCGACGTGAACGCAGGCACGGATGCGGGAGGAGCGCCCACCGGGGCTTTCGGCTGCATCTCCGAGCCCGGCTGCTGTGTTAGTCCCGCGACATGCAAGTTGACTGAAATCGGCCGGGTGGCCAACCCGCCCAACCCGCCCAACCCGCCCACGGACACTGTGACCCTCACTTGCAAGTGCCGCTGAAGCCATTCGGCCGGTTGCACTGCGGAGTGAGATCGCGGAGGTAGGGAGCCCGCACATGCTGCACCGGCTCTGGGCGTTTGCGTTCGTCGCCGGGGCTGTGTTGTCCTGGGTCTCTCTTGGTGGATCGAAAGGCGAAGTGCCGCCTCTGTGGGAGGACCCCGCAGAGTTGGATGTTCAGCGGTTCGAACTCGCTCATGATGTCACTCCTATCTACGAGGCCGCATTTGCGGCCCCAGTGCCAATGACCATCCGCCCATCAGTTGATGCGCTGGGCCAGCATCGATTTCGCGTGAGGGCTGTGGACAGGGATGAGCCTGTCGTCGGAGCCAAGTTGTTCATCGTACGGGAGACCGCGGTAGCCCGGGCACTCGGCATCCGCGCCACTTCCGATGTCCTTTCATTGGCAGAGACCGACCTGCGTGGATTTGCGGCCCTCGACGCCTCGGATGTGACCAAGCCGAGTTGGCTACTAGTGAGTGCCCGCGGCTATGTGCCCCAAGAACTGCAACTCGACACCCTCGAGCAGGAGACCGCAATCAGCCTGGAGCAGGGATTCACACTCTCGGGGATCGTCGAAACCGGAGCCACGCCCGCGACGGATGTGTGGGTACAAGCTGTTCCCGTCGGCCTGCCGTTTTACTCTGCGTACCGCGACCTGCTCGTGCGTGAGCACTACCGGAGCCGAGTGGCGCCCGATGGACGGTTCGCAATCTCCGGGCTGGCTCGTGGACACTACAGAGTGCACGTAGTGGGCGATGGCTGGCTGCAGCGGGACGGCGGGAATCCACTCTCGCGCTGCCCTGCGCCGCACGAACTCGTTCACATCGCGCGCGATGCGGCAATTCGCCTATCGGCCGATCCAGTGCGGTGCTTTCGGCTCGCCCTCTGGTGCAGGGCATCTGATCAGCCGTTCGCGGTTGGGCTGTTCCCGGTTACCGTGACCGAGACACCAGGGGTTCAGTGGTCATACCAGCGCGATCCCGTAGATGTATGTACTGCGGTAGGTGCGGTTCGTACCGGCGCACACGTCACTGGATCGCCTTGGGTCTACTGTGGGCTGGTCAGGCTAGCACCCGGCGCTCCCGTACCGGACAAGGCTCGCATTGCCATCTCTTCGGGTGGAATTCAATATGGATTCGCCGAGGTTCGGCTGCAGCTTCCGAGTGATCTCATCTCCGCCAGACGGGCAGACAAGATCCTCCTAGACACTCTCCCGCCAAGTAAGACGGCAGAGTTGCGCCTACAGGCCGAAGGCCAGCATGACCGCGCCCCGGTGCTCACGCTCGAGTCCGCTGCGATGCGCGTCGTGCGCTTCGGTGTTGCTACGACTCAGGGCATGTGGCGATTCACAGATCTGCCCCCAGGCGAGTATCGAGCCGCGCTCACTCTGGGACGTGAGAGGGCTGCGGAGTTTCCAATCGTAGTTGAACCCGGGCAGCAGACCGAGCTGCGCCCCGCATGGAGAACTCTCCCAGGCGCTATCGTTCATGCACAAGCGCCGAACGGGCATCGATTGTGGGATGCGACCATTGGTCTCGTGCCGGTCAAGAGCCCTGAGGCCGGCATTGTCGTCCTTGGGCACAATCTGACAGACTGGGCTTCGCCGCTTGACCGCGACGGGGCGCTCAGGCAGGCCTCCAAAATCGTCGCGAGCCCCGGTCGATACCGAGCCTGGATTTCAATGCCTGGCTACCAGGACGTCCAGGGCGAGATTGAAGTCCTGGAAGGGAACACCGCGACTATGAGCCCAGTGCTTCGCCCTGCGGAGGCCGCGGACCGATGAGTGTTCTTCTTCGACTGATTCTGGCAAGTGGCTTACTGCTCGCGGGGGCGGCCAAGACTTGGTCGCTGTGGACACACAGGGAAGTGCAACTCCTGGCGCTCGGTATCACGGCGCTAGAGGTTGGACTTGCAGTCAGCCTTCTCAGCCGTCGGTGGAGGGTCGCCGCTGTTCTCGTGTCCGGGGCCTTTGCGGGCGCGATGGTTGTGAACGGGTATTCGGTTGTTGCCTCCGGCGGTGCTGGGATCTGCGGCTGCCTGGGGGCCATACGGACCTCTCAGACGACTGCCTTGCTGCTTGAGGCTCTGATTGTCGTCGCTAGCAGCGCCCTACTGTTCGAGCGCGTAGCCCCTGCGTCGCGAGCACCGGAACCGGGCGAGGCGGGGTCACGATGAAGCAGACGTTCTCTGGAAAGCGCCAGATGTTGTTGGGACTGGCGCTCGCGATCGTTGGTGCGGGCGTGCTCGTATTCCGGTCCTTCCGTGGGCAGGCCCCCATTGCCCGCGACCCGTCGTCGTCGGGCCGGCCACGGGACTCGCAGGAGCGGGCCATTGCCCAGGGCCCGTCGCTCGCTGGCAGATCTACGGGGTCGAGTTCAGATCTCCAGCGACCGCGTGACGGCGGTACGAGCCCTCCCGAAGAGCTGAAGTCCCTGACGCTTGACGAGGCAGAGGTTGCCGGACTGTTCAAGCCGCAGGTCATCGAGCGTGCTGATCGGCTGATCGTCACCGAGTGGATGAGTGCGGATCTTCCCAGGGAATTCGAGGCCCCGGGCGATCGCTTTGCTTCATCTCCGGGTGAGCCTCATTACGGTCGATTGTCCCTGAGTGAGTGGATGAACGTTCTCGATGGGCACAGGGGGCCGTCGGCGGTCGATGCTGCTGTCATCGCCGCATCCAAGATCGGAGTGGAGGCAGTGCCATTTCTGCGGCGAGGACTCGGTGCGAGATCCGCCAGAGTTCGAGCGAACACGTGTCGATGCCTTGGGGTGCTCGGTCCGAACGGAGAATCCGCAGTGGTGGACCTCGCGATTACACTTGGCGATGAAGATGGCGTCGTGCGAAGGGCTGCGGCAGAAGCCCTAGGGAACATCGGGCGGAGGGCTGGAAGTGCATTGCCTGACCTGGAGATCCTCCTCGCGGATCCTGTGGACTTGGTACGGAGCGCAGCGGCCGAGGCGATCGACCGAATCGCGCGTTAACCGGTACAGCCCTGAAAGCCTGGGAGCGAACCTGCCCTGACTGCTTCGCGTTTGGGGGTGGTGCGTGGAGAACTGCTCCATGGCACCCCTGTAGCGGCCCACGGACCATGGGGCGGTGCTGCGAGGCGTTCTTGCGGGGACGTGGTCGTAGCTCACGTGCCCTTGAGCACGCCCGCGGAACGGAGGGCGGCCTCCAGGGCGTCCACGCGCGTAGGCGCGTCGGCAAGGCGGGCCTCGGGCTCCAGGCGCCCGGCGGTCCCCACGAACGGCGCGTCGTCCTGGCGGGCGA
>JBJSXZ010000184.1:0-3368 GCA_046086645.1 Candidatus Limnocylindrus sp. | reverse complement strand
CGACGCGTTTTGTCTACGTGCTCGCTCGAACGTCGAACGCAGATGCCGGCGAATTCCAAGACTTGCGCGTCGTTGCCTCGGGCGCGGCGCAAGAGGAGGCGCTCTATCTCCGTGTTGCGGCCTCCGTCGCCGCGCGCACTGAGGCTGCCGAAGGTCGCCTCGGGCTCGTCGTGGGTGCGTCGGCTGGTGGCCAACTTGCCCTGATCCGCGCACGTGCAGGTGAGCTCCCGTTCCTCATTCCTGGCGTGGGTGCGCAGGGTGGAAATCTTTCCGCTGTGTTGCAGGACGGCGGCGTCACGCGAGGCGCAGCTGTGTCGAGTTCCGCGCGGGGGCTCCTCGTGAACATCGGGCGAGGGATCACCGGAGGTGCCGAGGCGGCACGTGACCCCGGTGCGCACCTAGCCGAACGTGCTGCGGAGTGGGGGAGTCGGCTCGCTATACTCAACCCATAGGGGCGTTGCCCTTCATCGAAGCACAAGGAGCGCCAGATGCCAAACGTTGGATTTCCTGAATTGATTCTGATCCTCGCCGTAGTCCTGCTCGTATTCGGGCCAGGGAAGCTTCCCGAGATTGGTAAGGCGGTTGGTCGCTCGCTCCGCGAGTTCCGCGAGGCTTCCAACACCGCAGCGGCTCCAGCCGCAACTCGCCAGCGCAAGAGCCCGGCGCGCCGACCGAAGCGCAAGGCGTAAGGCGGCAAGCAGCAGGAGCATCGGCGTATGGCTGCCCGGGCAACCGAACGCGAGCCTGGCGTCGCGCCGCTCATCGATCACCTCCGCGAGCTCCGTCGCCGCGTTGGCATCTCACTTGCTGCGGTTCTAAGCGGCGCTTTCGTTGCCTTCGCGTGGTGCGACCAGATCATCTTTGCCCTGCGTGCGCCACTCGACGGCGCAAAGCTCTACTTCAGCGGAGTCGGTGATGCCTTCGGCATTCGAATGCAGCTGAGCCTGATTGGTGGGGTCGTCCTTGCAATGCCGATCTGGCTCTGGCAGGCGTGGGCATTTGTGCGACCAGCGCTGACACCTGCGGAGCGCCGCGCTGCGGGTCCATGGCTCCCGCTTGCGCTCCTGCTCTTTGCTCTCGGCGCAGCAGTTGCATGGGGCATCTTGCCGTTTGCTGTTGGCTTCCTTCTCTCGTTTGGAACCTCTGACCTCGTTCCTCTCATCGCTGCCGATCGATACTTTGGTTTCGTTGGCTCACTTGTGCTCATCTTCGGCCTCGCCGCAGAGTATCCAATCCTCCTCGTATTCTTGGCGAAGGTGGGCGTCATCACCTCTGCCAAACTGGGCTCGATGCGTCGCACAGCGCTCGTGGCCATCGTTATTGCGAGCGCAGTGGGCACCCCTGGCACGGACCTCGTGAGCCCAATCGTCCTCGCCCTAACGCTCTATGGACTCTATGAACTCTCCATCGTGTTGATCCGCGCTGGGGGTCGATGATGGGCAGCACGCCACAGCGGATCGTGATTCTCGCGGGCCTCTCGGGTGCGGGTAAGACCACGGCGACAAAATCCCTTGAAGACATCGGCTTTCGGACGATCGACAACCTGCCGCATGATCTGCTTCCCGCCCTTGCCGCGAAAATTGTCGGCAATCCAGAGCGTTTCCCTCGTACTTGTCTCGTTATCGATGCGCGTGACGGTGACCCACATGCTGCAGTCGATGAGGTGCGGGCCGTTGCTCGCACGAACGGGGTAGAGACCCGGATGATCTTCCTTGACTCACGAGATGAGGTGCTCATTCGCCGCTTCAGTGAGACACGACATCGACACCCCTTCGGTGGCGATGTGCAGTCGCCACGCTCAGTTGCTGGAGCAATTAGTGAAGAGCGGGGGATCCTCAGTAGCATGCGTGAGTCGGCCGATCTGCAGATCGATACGAGCGATATCAGTAGTCGTGAGCTGCGCGACCTCCTTGTTCGAGAGGCGTCCGATGCAGAGCAAGGGATCGCTATCCGGATCCTCTCGTTTGGGTACAAGTATGGTCTGCCACTCGAAGCCGACCTAGTTTTTGATGTTCGTTCAGCTGCAAATCCGCACTGGGTTGACGCACTCCGACCACTCGATGGTCGTGCAGCAGAGATCCGCGCCCATGTCCTCGCAGATCCAGCTGGCGCACAAATCGCCGCGTCGATGGAGGAGTTCTTCACGAAGAATCTCGCGGCCTACTTACGTGATGGACGTGCTCGACTGACGATCGCGGTCGGCTGCACAGGCGGGAGACATCGCTCGGTCGTCATTGCCGAACGAATCCGTGAGCATCTCGCGCAGTTGCCTGGTGGTGCGCGGGCCACCGTCGAGCATCGCGACATCGGGAGGAGCTAGATGCGCCTCCTCTCATGGCTTCGCCCAGGCATTGGAGTGAAGCGGTGGATCATCCTCCTCGCTCTTGGTGCCCTGAGCATTGCTGCGGGTGGAGTCGTCTCATTACCAACCCTTGTCGACCTATCGCCGCTGCTTGCAACACTTAGCGTCGACGCCACGCTTGCTGGCGGTGCGCTGCTCGCAGGTGGAATACTCCTCACGTTCATTGCCGCGCTCGGGCTCGCGCGGGCCACGCTCATCCCTTATCGCGATGCTGGCGAGGGGACCTCACTCATTGAACTCCTTGAGCAGCGTCGCCGTCAGCGACAAGGCCTGCGCGTTGTTGTGCTTGGTGGCGGCACCGGTCTCGCTACGGTCTTGCGGGGGCTGAAGCAGCAGACTACGAGCCTCACCGCGATCGTCTCGATGGCAGACGATGGCGGCTCATCGGGCGTCCTGCGCGATAGCCTCGGCATTCCGCCCGTTGGCGACCTCCGCAACTGCTTGATCGCTCTTGCAGATGCAGAGTCCACCGCTGGTGCGTTGCTCCAGCACCGCCTTCCAGCTGAGGGGGGAGCAACACGGGGGCACCCGATCGGCAATCTACTCATTGCTGGTGCGATTGCAGAGGAGGGCGGGAGCCTTGAGCGGGGAATCGACCGTGTCCATCGCATCCTGCACGTGCGTGGGCGTGTTGTGCCTGCAACCGAGGTCGGACTTCAACTGCGTGGACACACACGAGAGGGAGCGGTCGTTGACGGACAGGCGCGCCTAGCGCGAACGCGCGGTATCGCACGTGTCGAGCTGCTCCCAGCGAGCCCCACCGCGACGCAGGCGGCCCTTCAGGCGCTCGCATGCGCTGAATTGATCATCCTTGGACCTGGCAGCCTCTACACCTCGCTCATTCCACATCTCCTTGTGCCTGGTATCCGCCAGGCACTTATAGAGCGCACTGCACCGCTCCTCTGGATCGCAAATGTTGATGAGCAAGAGGGTGAGACGGAAGGGATGGACCTGCGCGAACACCTGACTGCGCTCGAGATACATGGTGGCGCAGGACTTGTCGACG
>JBJSXZ010000183.1:0-6560 GCA_046086645.1 Candidatus Limnocylindrus sp. | reverse complement strand
CGCTGATCAGCGGGGCGCTTGTGGTGACCGAACGTCGCCATCTCCCGGTCAGCGTTGCGCTTGGCAGCGTCGGGCTCACGGCGCCTGACTGGCTCGTGCTTGCTGGCACGCTTGCCGAGCTGCCGATTGAGCGTGTCTGGGTCTGGGACCACCTGCTCGGTCGTGGCGACCCGGCAACTCCCGTGCTTGAGGCGTTAACGCTCGCCGCCGCTGCGCTAGCAACCTATCCAACACTGAACGTTGGGACGCTCGTGCTCGATGTCACGAAGCGCCATCCCGCACTCGTTGCAAAATCTGTTGCCACCATTGCCTCGATCGCACCTGGTCGCTTCATGCTCGGCCTTGGTGCTGGTGGCGATGCTGCCGAACATGCAGCGCTCAAGATCCCCTTCGGCCGCACCGATGCGCGCATCGCGATCCTCGCCGACACCGTCGCTGTCTGCCGCGCGATGCTCGAGGGCGACGCCTCGCCGCGACCGAATCCGCCAGTGCCGATACTGGTTGCTGGCGACCATCCATCAAGCATCGCGCTTGCAGCGCGCAGTGCCGATGCCTGGGTTGCACCAGTGGCAACGTTTGATGCAGGTGTTGCCGTCGTGCGCGAGCGTGCCGCTCAGGCGCGGCGCCGCACTCCACGCTGCTATGTGCTTCAGGAGTTGAAGCGCAGCGAGTCGCTCGCCGCATCACAGTTCGGAATCGACCCCGCGGGCTATCTCGCCAACCTAAGCGAGCGAGGTGCAGATGCAGCAGTCGTCACACTGCGATCCCGAGCAGATCTCATCACCTTTGCCGCGCTCATGGATCATCTGCGATGATGGTGCGATGAACGCGACGCCAGCGAACGAGGTCAGGCAGCAACTTCAACCCTGCGTTCGCTGTGGAGCCCCTGTCCCACTTGAACAGGCGCTCTGCGAGCGCTGCAACCCACTGGGCCTGGCACAACCAGCTGCTAGCCAGACGCATGGCACCGTCTTTCTCGGCATCGGCATGTCAGTACTCCTGCTCGCGGCACTCGCCGGCGCGTCGTCAAAGGGGGTCGGCCCGTTCACGGGTAGCATCTCCGCGCCAATCCCTGCGCCAGGTGGCCTCACCGTTGTGGTCACGGTGGTGAACACGGGCACGGGGGCCGGTTCGGCAACGTGCAGCGTCACCACGACAAAGATCGGCAGCGCCGGCATTCAAGAGTTGGTCACAACTCCGCGCATTGAGCCAGGGGCGACGATAACGCTAGACCGTCTATTGACGGCGTTCGGAGCAACGCCGATCCCGCTCCTCGTGAGCTGCGACGGCTGACCTAGCCCTTGAGAATCTCCTTGAGGTTCGCCAGGTCTGCACGAAAGATTGATCGAAGGATCGGACGCTGAATATATCCACCGAGGTTCGGCAGGAGTGGCGGGCGAAGGTACTCCATCCAGTCGATGCGGGTCCATGTCGGTCCAAGAGTCGAAAACTTTAGTAGACCCTCCCCGACGAATCGGCCTTCGTGGCGGATCGCAAACGTGTGCGGTGGTTCAAATCGGGTAATGACTACGTCATCAGTGGTGGAGATACCAAAGATGCGCACGGTCGCACGGCCGCGAGAGCCCGGTGCGACAGGTGGGGGAGTAAGCATTTCAACACGCTTCATCTCGTGCATCCACTCTGGCTGCCGCTCGATGTTTGATGCGTATGCCCAGACGAGGTCAAGTGGCTGCGCAATTTCAATCGACATGTGCAACTCCGGGCGCGCCAGTGTTCCTGTAGCAATGCCACGTGCGAGTATGCGTTCCACGGCGAACGCGCCGAGAAGTGCAGCGAGCGCAAGTCCAACAACTAGCACAGCACGCCGCCCGCTGCGGCGATCTCAGCGCATGCTGCCGCGGTATCACCTGGTTGCAGCTCGACGCCAGCGGATGCACTGATTGGCAGTTCAACGTTAAACCCTGCCGCCAGCGCGTCGAGTGCGCTCGCCTTTACGCACCAGTCGGTTGCAAGGCCACAGATTGTCACGCTGTTGACTCCGCGGGCTTTGAGCGTTTCGGCGAGACCCGTGGCACGCACCTCACCGGTGCGGGGGTCGCGAACCGAGAACGCGCTATACCCATCTTCGCCAGCGATCCCCTTGCGAATGAGAATGTCGTCTGGTTGGCGTGCTCCTTCGGCAGCAGGCAAGAGCTCGGCGCCTGGGGTGCCAGCCACGCAGTGCACCGGCCAGGCGCCACCCTGCGTGACGAAGTGCGGGGTCTCGCTCGGGTGCCAATCCTGCGACCAGGCGACAAGGTCACCCGCCGCTCGTGCTCGGTGGATGAGGGCGACGACGGCATCGAGTACCCCCGCAGCGCCTTGGACGTAGAGGCTTCCCGCGGGGTCGCCGAAGTCGTGCTGCAGGTCGACGATCAGGAGTGCCCGGCCAGTCGTGCTCACCCCCATATCGTCGCACGGCGCGCTAGGCTTGGGGCATCGTGCAAACATTTGACTTCCTCGAGCAGATCCCCGACGCCGATCCAGCCGACACGGCACGACTGATTGCGGAGTTGGAGCGCTCCGTTACCGCTCACGGCCCAGCGCGCGCCCGCCTCCTGATGATGCGGCTGATGGCGCGTGCCCGCGACCTCGGCGTCGACCTCCCAACTCTTGCGACCACCCCCTACATCAACACGATCAAGACGAGCGACGAGCCGCCCTTCCCAGGCGACGAGGCGATGGAGACTCGGATCCGACACATCATTCGCTGGAACGCCGCCGCGATGGTACTCCGTGCGAACAAGCGCCTCCCTGGAATCGGTGGACACCTTGCAACGTACGCGAGCGCTGCGAGCCTCTATGAGGTTGGCTACAACCACTTCTTCCGCGGCAAGGTTGGTGGTGCCGGCGATCAGATCTTCTATCAAGGGCATGGCGCACCTGGGATTTATGCCCGTGCGTATCTTGAAGGCCGTCTCGCTGCGCCACAGCTCGATCGCTATCGCCAAGAGACGGCGGGACCTGGCGGACTCTCTTCGTATCCGCATGCGCGACTCATGCCAGATTTCTGGGAGTTCCCTTCGGTCTCCATGGGGCTTGGGGGAATCGGTTCGATCTATCAGGCACGCTACAACCGGTATCTCGAAAATCGCGGACTTGCAAGCACATCAGGGAGCCGCGTCTGGGCCTTCCTAGGTGACGGCGAGATGGATGAGCCTGAGTCTGCCGGCGCACTTACCGTCGCGGCTCGGGAAGGCCTGGACAATCTCACCTGGGTCGTCAACTGCAACCTGCAGCGACTCGACGGACCAGTCCGCGGCAACGGCAAGATCATCCAAGAGCTTGAGGGCCTCTTCCGTGGAGCTGGCTGGAACGTGATCAAGGTGATCTGGAGCCGCGAGTGGGACGATCTTCTCGCAAAGGACGCCGCTGGCCACCTTGTTCGGAAGATGGATACAACCGTTGACGGAGAGTTCCAGAAATACATCGTCGCGGGCGGCGCCTACATTCGCGAGCACTTCTTTGGGCCCGAGCCTGCTCTGCAGCAGCTTGTCGCGCACCTCACCGACGATGATCTCGTGCGACTGCGCCGTGGCGGGCACGACTACCGGAAGATCTACGCCGCGTATGCGGCAGCCGTTGCACACAAGGGTGCACCGACAGTGATCCTCGCGAAGACGGTCAAGGGCTGGTCGCTCGGGCCATCGGTCGAGGCGACGAACGTCACGCACCAGGCGAAGAAGCTGTCGGAGCAGGAGCTCTTCGCCTTCCGTGATCGACTTGGCCTGCCGATCCCCGATGCGAAAGTGCCTGAAGCTCCCTACTACCACCCTGGGCCGAAGAGCCCTGAGGTTACCTACCTGCAGGAGCGCCGCGCTGCACTGGGCGGTCCGCTCCCATCGCGCGTGGTTCACCCAGTTGCATGGACGGCACCAGAGCCTGCCGTTGACGCCGAGTTCGCCGCAGGAAGTAGCGTGCCAGTAAGCACGACAATGGCGTTCGCAAAGCTGTTGCGTAACCTAATGCGCGACCCTGCAATCGGCAAGCTCGTCGTGCCGATCGTGCCCGATGAGGCACGCACCTTCGGCATGGACCCACTTTTCAAGCAGGGCGGCATCTACGCACCATTCGGCCAGCGCTACGAGCCGGTCGACTCCGAATTGCTTCTCAGCTATCGCGAAGCACAAGATGGTCAACTCCTTGAAGAGGGGATCACAGAGGCCGGCGCGATGGGCTCGTTCCAGGCGGCTGCCACTGCGTATGCGTCGCACGGCACGCCGACAATCCCGTTCTATGTCTTTTACTCGATGTTCGGCTTCCAGCGAGTTGGAGATCAGGTTTGGCAGGTTGGCGACGCGCGCGGTCGCGGCTTCTTGATCGGCGCAACTGCTGGTCGAACCACACTCGCAGGTGAGGGGCTACAGCACGACGATGGCCATTCGCACCTGATCGCACATCTCCATCCGCACGTTGCGGCGTACGATCCGAGCTTCGCCTACGAGATGGCGGCGCTGATCCGTCGCGGCATGGACCGCATGCATGGCGACAAGGAAGACATCCTCTACTACATCACGATCTATAACGAGAATCAGGTGCAGCCCGCGCGACCAGCTGGCACGTATGTGGATGAAGGGATTCACCGTGGCCTCTATCGCTTCGCCGATGCGGAACCGGGCGATGGGCCTGTCGTTCGACTCTTGGGCTCCGGCGCAATCATGGGCGAGGTTCTGGCTGCGCGCGACCTTTTGCGCGAGCGGTTTGGCGTGCGTGCAGAGATCTGGTCGGCAACCTCGTATTCCGAGTTACGCCGCGAGGCGCTCGTCGTAGAACGCTGGAATCGTCGCCACCCCGAGAGCGCACCGCGAGAGTCGTGGCTGCAAGAGCAGCTCGGCACGAGCCGTGCACCGATCGTTGCGGCGAGCGACTGGGTCACCGCCCTGCCGGATCTCATCGCCCCGTGGATCAAGGTTCCCTACGTTGTGCTTGGAACAGACGGTTTCGGCTTGAGCGATACGCGCGAGGCGCTGCGCGACTTCTTCTCGGTCGACGCTAAGCACATTGCTGCCGCGGCCATGGTCGCGCTGCTGCGTAGTGGCGATCGAAGCCCGCGCGATGTTGCCCTGGCGATCAAAGAGCTGGGGATTGACCCAGAGCTACAGCCGGTATTCGTCCTCGATCGTTAGCGACAAGTCGCCTTGACTTATGGGTCAAGCGCGGTTGACGAAACTGCATAACGTCTGCCATCCTGCACGTATCGGGCGAGCGCCCGCTATCGCAGGAGGAGCACGTGGAAGGATCTGCCGCCCCGTTCGTTGGCGGGCTTCTCACTGGACTCCGTGAAGGTGTTGAGGCCGCCTTGATTATCGGCATCCTTGCTGGATACCTCGTCAAAATTGGCCGCGCTGACCGACTCGTGAGTGTCTGGGTGGGTGTCGCCGCTGCCGTCTTCCTCTCGCTGATTGCGGCGATCCTCATCTACGCCGCAGCTGGCGGTCTCACAGGGCCGGCAGAGCTGCTCTTTGAAGCGATTGCCACCCTTGCCGCTGCAGTTGTTGTCACCTGGATGCTCTTCTGGATGCGTCGCCAGGCGACTACACTCGGCGGCGAACTGCGCAAAGGGGTCGATGCTGCGATTACAAATGCCCCAGTCACGGGCATCGCCCTCCTAGCCTTCACTGCTGTCATTCGCGAAGGACTCGAAACGGCAGTATTCCTCATCGGCCAAGCGGCAGCAGTTGGTCAGGTTGGTGGTGCGACGGCTGTTCTTGCGGGTGCTGTGGTTGGCCTCGCGCTCGCCGTCGCTGTCGGGATTTCGATATTCCGGCTCGGCGCCAGGCTTAATCTCGGGCGCTTCTTCACCTGGACCGGTTCAGCGCTGATCATCATTGCCGCGGGCCTCCTCGCACACGGAGCCCATGAACTCATCGAGATCGGTATGCTCCCCGCGCTTATGAATCCGGTGTATGACCTGAGCGCCTATTTGCCGGACGACACAGGAGTCGGACTGTTCGCACGAGCGGTATTTGGTTACCGCGCAGCACCAGAGCTCCTGACCTTGCTCGCTCAGGCCACCTATCTCGTGCTCGGGCTGATCTTCTACGTGCGACCAACACGTGCGGCAGCACAAGCGAATAGCGATAGAGTTGCTCCAGCCGCCACCTCGTAGCTAGCGATGAGTGGAGCCTCGAATAGCAATACTGCCCTCGCCGTTGAGCATGTGGCGCATGCATTTGGTACTCGTGCAGTTCTCTCAAACACCTCCCTGAGCATCTCCCGCGGTGAATCCGTCGCACTTCTCGGTGCAAACGGGACAGGGAAGTCAACGCTCGTGCGTCTTGCTGCTGGACTCATTCGACCAGATCAAGGGAATGTGCATGTTGCTGGGACACCTGCGCAGGCAGGGCGACCCGACGTTGGCATCGCCTTCCAGGATGCGCGACTCATGCCCTGGCGGAGTGTTGCCCGGAATGTTTCACTCCCCCTCGAAATTGCGGGCGCCGATCGGCGCGCGGCTCATACTGCTGCGATTGCAGCACTCGCGCGCATGCAGGCAGAGCACCTCGCCGATCGTGCACCAGCGGATCTTTCTGGTGGAGAGCGCCAGCGCGCCGCACTTG
>JBJSXZ010000182.1:0-2658 GCA_046086645.1 Candidatus Limnocylindrus sp. | reverse complement strand
ACCATGCAGGCGCCCATGCTCGGGCTCAGCGCAGGAATGGCGAAGGCGCTGACGAAGCGGCCACCCTTCTCGCGATAGGCGTCACTCCCAATCGTCACCTGCTCGATGCCGCCACCACCGGTGTTGATGACGGTTGCGACGCGATCGCGGCGCTCCTCATCCCACTCGTGGATCTTCGAGAGGCCAGCGTGTTCAATCGCCTCGGTTGCCGCAGCGATCGCAAACTGCACGAAGCGGCTCATTCGGCGCGCCATCTTCATGTCCATCGTCTTGAGCGGGTCGAAGCCTTTGACCTCTGCCGCGATCCGCACCTCGTTGTCTCCTGGATCAAAGTGGGTGATCAGTCCTGCGCCAGATCGACCAGAGATCAGGCCGTCCCAATATTCGGCAGCACTATTCCCGATGGGCGTGATGGCACCATAGCCCGTGATGACAGCGCGCTGTTCATCTGGTCGCATTGTGGCGGCCATCTCGCCTCCTACCTTCCTGTCCAGCGTCGCAAGACGACTGCACCATTGTGCCCGCCGAGGCCGACATTGTTACTCACCGCCGCGCGAATCTCCGCGGCTCGCGTCTCGAGGATGACGTTGAGATTGCACGCTGGGTCGATCTCTCGCGTGTTGAGGGTTCCAGGAATCGTCTGGTGGTGGAGCGAGAGCGTGGTGAAGATCGCCTCGACTGCGCCCGCGGCACCCATGAGGTGGCCAGTGAGCGACTTTGTTGCCGATACAGGGATCTGCGACGCGCGCCGGCCGAGTGCAGCATGGAAGGCGAGCGCCTCGCGCTCATCACCCACTGGAGTGCTCGTACCGTGCGGATTGATCAGGTCGATCTCCGACGCGTCGACCTTGCCGCGCTGCAGCGCCCACTTGACGGAGCGCGCTGAGCCGGCACCACCCTCGATCGGCTGGATCATGTCGTGTGCGTCGGCGGAACTGCCATAGCCCACCACTTCGGCGTAGATCGTGGCACCGCGTGCGGTCGCCGTCGCGAGGTCTTCGACAATGAAGGCGCCCGACCCTTCGCCAAGAACGAAGCCAGCACGATCTCTGTCGTAGGGGCGGCTTGCCGTTGCTGGACCCTCGCCGGCGCGCGGCGCACCAAGGCCGCGCATGTTCATGAATCCGATATGTGCCACCTCGAGGAGTGGGTTCTCGGTGGAGCCGGCAATGACGGCAGTCACGTCGCCGCGCTTGATTGCCTCGGCCGCTTCTCCCAAGGCATGGGTGCCAGTGGCGCAGGCGGAAACCACGGCGAGGTTATGCCCGACGGCACCCGACTGGATCGCGATCATGCCCGAGGTGCTGTCAACGAGGCCGTGGGCGATGAAGGTTGGCGCAACAGAGCGCGACCCCTTCTCTTTCCAGGCCATTTGGTTCTCAATGAAGAGGCTCTGCCCGCCTGCGCCCGAGCCGAAGACGACGCCCACCTCCTCGCGGTTCGCATCGGTGATCTCAAGGCCGCTGTGGCGGAGCGCCTCCATTGCTGCCGCAACACCCCAGTGGATCTCGGGGCCAGTGCGGCGGACCTGCTTTGCGTCGAGCCACTGGCTGGCGTCAAAGCCCTTCACCTCGCCAGCTACAACGTAGGGGGCATAGGGGGTTGGATCCCAGTGGGTGATCTGCGCGATCCCGCTGCGCCCCTCGGTGAGTGAACTCCATACGTCGCCCACGGTGTTGCCGATCGGCGAAACGATGCCGAGGCCGGTGATAACGACGCGTCGTGTGTGATCAGGTTCGCGCATGCTTCTCCTATGCTCCAGCCGCTGTTGCGGCATAGAGTTCATCGATGTTGAGCACTTCGGCGGTACTCGCTGCAGGGATTCGTTTCACCAGGCCGCTGAGCACGCGACCAGCGCCAACCTCAATGAAGCGCGTTGTACCACCCGCGCTCATCGCCGTCACGGCTGCGATCCAATCGACGCCGCTCGTGAGATGGTTGGCAAGTTCTGTCCTCAGTTCTGTTGCGGTGGTGATGGGCGATGCATCGGCATTGGCGAGCATCATGACGCGCGGGTCGCGAACCGTTGCAGCAGCGAGCGCCTCGCGCATCCCGTCCGCCGCTTCACGCATGAGTGGTGAATGGCTTGCGATGCTGACCTGCAGGCGCACGGCGCGCTTTGCGCCAGCCGTCGCTGCGGCGTTGATCGCCGCGTCGATTGCAGCAACCTCGCCAGAGAGAACAATCTGCCCTGGTGAGTTGCGATTTGCGAGGACGAGGATTCCATGTGCCTCGCCGGCCGCAATGACGCGGCCTTCGTCCGCCTCTGGAAGTCCGAGCACCGCTGCCATCGCGCCAGGTCGGCCGCCACCGGAGCGTTGCATCAGCTCGCCACGTCGGCGGGCGAGTCGCACGCCGTCGGCGATGCTCAGCGCATCGGCGGCAACTGCGGCTGCGTACTGTCCGGCAGAGTGCCCCGCAATGTAGCGCGGCAGAGGAAGTGTTTCGCCGGTCGCGGCGGCCCGCTCGCGCGCAGCGGCAAGGAGGGCGATCGACATTGCGAGGATTGCTGGTTGCGCCTGCTCGGTGCGCTCGAGCACCTCCGCAGGACCCTCGGCAATGAGTCGCCCAAGCGGCTCGTTCAACGCGGCTTCAGCTTCGGCCATGACCGCGCGCGCAGCCGGAGAGCCTGCAAGGGTCGCTGCGCCCATGCCGACG
>JBJSXZ010000181.1:0-10497 GCA_046086645.1 Candidatus Limnocylindrus sp. | reverse complement strand
CGAAGGTCCGGTGCAGCGTCAGCTGCCCGGACCTTCGTCGTATCTCCAGAAGGTGTGGCTACGCCTGCTCGGGGAAGTGGCAGGCGACCTGGTGCCCGCTCGATGTTTCACGGAGCATGGGGGACTCGGTGCTGCAGCGCTCGGGGTTGCCGAGCTTCTCTTTGAGCCAGCAGCGTGTCTGGAAGCCGCAACCGCTCGGCGGGCTTGTTGGCGACGGTACATCGCCTTTGAGGATGATGCGCTTCCGTTTCTTCTCGATCGCTGGATCGGGAATCGGCACCGCTGAAAGGAGCGCGATCGAATAGGGGTGGAGTGGGGCTGCGTTGAGCTCAATCGATGGCGCTACCTCAACGATTTTACCGAGGTACATGACAGCGGTTCGATCACTGACGTGGCGAACAACCGAAAGGTCATGCGCAATGAAGAGGTAGGCGAGACCGAGCTGCTGACGCAGTTCGGCAAGCAGGTTGAGGATCTGCGCCTGCACGCTGACATCAAGTGCGCTCACGGGCTCGTCGGCAACGACGAGATCTGGGTTGAGCGCAAGCGCTCGAGCTACGCCGATGCGTTGGCGCTGACCACCTGAGAACTCGTGTGGGTATCGATCGGCAAATCGTGGGTCGAGTCCAACCAGACCCAACAGCTCGCTCACACGCTCGCGACGCTCAGCAGTCGTGCCAACCTTGTAGATGTCAGCAGGCTCTTGGATGATCGCCCCAACAGTCATGCGTGGATTGAGCGAGGCATACGGATCTTGAAAGATCATCTGCACGCGACGTCGAAGAGCATGCAACTCTTCGCCCTCCGCCATAGCTAGGTCATGGCCATCAAATTCGATCGATCCACTCGTTGGCTTCACAACGCGTGTGATCGCTCGCGCAACAGTGCTCTTGCCGCAGCCCGATTCACCAACAAGTCCGAGAATTTCACCCTTCGTGACCTCGAATGAGACGCCATCGACCGCGCGCACCTCTGCCACGGTGCGCTCACGAATCAACCCTTCACGAATGGGGAATCGAACCTCGAGGTCCTTGACCTGGAGGAGGCGCTGCCCGCTCATCTGCGACCTGCGGCTGGTCGCCCTTCGGCAACTTCCGCCTGTGCAACAGGATTGAAGCAGGCCGCAACGTGCGTTGCGCCGGCGCCTGTGGTGACGATCGGTTGGGTACCGCCGTCGATCTGGATGAGTGGTGGCGCCTCGAGTGCGCAGCGCTCCTGCCGCCAGGCGCACCGTGCGTAGAACGAGCAGCCAACCGGCTCGGCAACAAGATCGGGCGGGCGGCCTTCAATCGGCACGAGCTTGCCGCCCGCCACGCCGTCCAGGCGCGGGATTGAACGCAGCAGCCCAACGGTGTAGGGATGTCGCGGGTGCGCAAAGAGCTCTTCGGTAGTGCCCGACTCAATCACCTTGCCCGCGTACATCACGTTGATCCGATCGGCCATCCCGGCCAACACTCCGAGATCGTGGGTGACAAGTATCGTCGCGGTTCCGCGCTCGGCAGTGAGGCGACGGAGCAGGTCGAGCACTTGCGCCTGAATCGTCACGTCGAGTGCCGTGGTTGGCTCGTCGGCGATGAGGATGCGCGGCTCGAGGGCGAGCGCCATCGCAATCATGACGCGTTGGCGCATACCACCTGAAAATTCATGCGGGTAACTGCGCAGGCGAGATTCTGGATTTGCAACGCCAACAGCGACAAGGAGTTCAATCGCTCGCGCACGTGCCGCTTCCAAGGTAACGTCACGATGCGCACGAATCGTCTCAATCAGCTGCTCCTCGATTCGCAGCACGGGGTTCAGCGACGTCATTGGGTCTTGGAAGATCATGGCGATCTCGCTACCGCGCACCTTCCGGAGCTCCTCTTCGCGCAGGGTGGTGAGCTCGCGCCCGGAGAGCTGCACGCTCCCCGCTTCAACTCGCCCCGCCGGCTGCGGCAGGAGTCCGAGGATTGCAAGATTGGTGACACTCTTACCGCAGCCCGACTCGCCCGCCACTCCCAGCGTCTCGCCAGCATCAAGGTCAAACGAGACGCCGTTCACCGCATACACCGCCTCACCGTGGGAGCGGAAGCGCACCGTAAGGTCGCTCACCGTAAGGAGGTGATCTCTGGACACTCGCATTGCGCTCATTTCAGTCATCAGCTCATCGCTTCAACTTCGGATCGAGTGATTCGCGCAATCCGTCACCGAGAAGATTGAAACCGATCGCAGAGATCACGATTGCACCACCGATGAAGAAGACGATGTGCGGTGCCGTCTGCATGAAGCGACGCGCATCCACGAGCATCGTCCCCCACTCCGGCGTACGCGGATCGGCTGGGCCGAGGCCGAGGAAGCCGAGGCCTGCTATGTCGATGATCGCCGTCGCAAGCACGAGCGTTGCCTGCACGATGAGCGGTGTCAGCGCGTTGGGGAGCATATGGCGCAGGAGGATGCGAGCGCTTGAGCCACCGATCGTTCGTGCAGCGATCACGTAATCCGCCTCGCGCAACGCGAGCAGCGAGCCGCGCAGGAGGCGTGCGAAGACCGGCGCATAGCCGACGGCAATGGCGAGAACCAGCTGCGGGAGACCCTGCCCGAGCCAAGTCACGATGCCGATGGCGAGCAGGATGGTCGGAATGGAGAGAAGCACATCGGTAGCGCGCATGATGATCCCGTCAACACGACCGCCATATCCGCCCGCGATCGCACCGAACGTCATGCCGATGATGAGCGCGAGCACAACAGCGAAGACGCCGACAAAGAGGCTGATCTGTGCGCCATAGAGGACGCGCGAGAAGACGTCGCGGCCAAGGAGATCGGTGCCGAACAGGTGCGCGGCCGACGGCCCGCTTAGGCTTGGGCCGCCCATGTCGTTAGCAGCATATGGAGCGATCACGGGCGCCAAGATTGCCGCCGCGAAGAAGAGCGTCATGCAGGCAACGCCAATCATCGCCAGGCGATTGCGGCGCAGGCGGCGCAACGCGTCGCGCCAGAGTCCGGCCGGGGCCGATGCCATTACGGGGTCTACAAGGGCGCCGCGTGTGATCATGAGTAGCGAATCCGTGGGTTCAGGTACGCGTACCCGATGTCGACGAGCAGATTCACGATGAGGAAGAGGGCGGCAAAGACAAGGATCGTCGACTGAATGATCGGATAGTCATGGTTTTGAATTGCATCAACGACCCAGCGGCCAACGCCGTTCCAAACAAAGACCGTTTCCGTGAGCACGGCACCCCCAAGGAGGCCACCTACCTGGAGGCCGATGACTGTCGTCACGGGTAGCCAAGCGTTACGCATCACATGCCGCTGATCGACCTTCTTTCCCGTCAAGCCCTTGGCGCGCGCGGTCCTAACATAATCCTCGTTCGCCACCTCAATCACGGATGCGCGGGTGATGCGCGCAATGATCGCAAGTGGGATCGATCCAAGCGCAATCGACGGCAAGATCAGGTGACGCACCACATCCACGAAATAATCTGGGCGGCCGTCAAGCAATGTGTCGATCAGCAAGAACCCCGTAATCGAGTCGAAGCGGAAGTGCGCATCGATGCGCCCCTGCGTGGGGAGCCAGCCGAGGGCGAAGCCAAAGATCACGGCGAGGGCGAGCCCGAGCACGAAGACGGGGATGCTAACGCCGAAGAGACTGACCCCCGTAATGAGTCCGTCTACCCAGCCGCCAACCCGGCGTGCAGCAAGCCGCCCAAGCGGAATGCCAGCGCCGATCGCGAAGATCAGCGCGCCGAACGTAAGCTCGAGGGTGCCAGGGAACCGAACCATGAATTCCTGGGTAAACGGAAGCGAATTGATAACGCTATTTCCAAAATCTCCGCTTAGGGTCTGAGCGAGGTAGCCGAAGTACTGTTGCCAGAGGGGCAGGTCGAGGCCAAGATGCTCACGCAATTTTGCGCAGGCCTCAACGGTACGGTGTTGGCCAAGGATCGCAACACACGGATCGCCGGGGAGAAGGCGAATGTAGGCGAAGAGGACCAGCGACAGCCCGAGTAGCACGGGAATCGCTGCGAGGAGGCGTCGAACAATGTAGCGCGCCATACGGTGAGGTGATCGGCCGTCGCCGCCCCGCCCCTACCATTGCTGGTAAGAACGGAGCGGCATCGGCCGCCCGACAACTTAGTTGCCAGTCCGGTCGAGGTAGACCAGATTCAGGTACTCGTTCAAGCCAGCCGAGCCGACAAAGCCCTTCACGTCAATCGAAGCCGCTGCTTGTGGCTTCGAGTTTGCGATCGGCACGGTTGGAAGGTCGGCGCGAATCAAGTTCTGCGCCTTCTCCCAAAGCTTCTGTGCTTGTGCGTCGGTCGTCGCAGCCAGCGCTGCGTTCATCGCCGCTTCCAGTTTGTCGTTCTTGTATGCAAATTCCGTCGACGGTTCACCTCCAACGTAACCGAAGAAGGCGGTCTTCAAGAAGTTGTCTGGTCCAGCCCAGTCGCCGGTCCAGCCGAGCAGCCACATCTCATACTTGCCCGCATACTCGTCATCCAAGTATCCGCCGCGCCATGGCGCATCGTGCGCCACAACAATGAAGCCAACCGCCTCAAGCTGCGCCGAGATCGCCTCAAAGAGGCCCTTCGGATCAGGCATGTACGGTCGGGTCACATCGTTCGGATACCAGAGGTCGATCGTGAGGTCGGTCTCGCCCGACGCATCGATCAACTCCATGGCCTTTGCTGGGTCGTACGTTGGAAGCTCAAGATCCAATGCGTACTGGACATTCATCGGCATCCAGTTCTTCGCAACATCTGCCGCACCAGCGTAGAACGTCTCAATCAGGCTCTCCTTATCGATCGCATAGGCAATCGCCTCGCGGATCATCGGATTGCTGACCGGCGCATAGGTGTGGTTCATCTGCAAGCAGAAGATGTTGAATGACGAACCACGATCTATCGCCTGAAGTTCTGGGTTAGCCGCAATGGTTGAGACATCGGCCGGGGCGATGACCTGAACCAGGTCATACGTGCCGTCGGCAAGTCCGTTGACGCGCTGCGTCTCTTCGGCAACCGGCTTGAAGACAACTGCCTCCAACTGAGCGAGAGCAGCCGTGTTCCAGTACTCGTCGTTGCGAACAATTTCAACGTTGTCGTTTACGGTCCAGGAGACAAATTTGAACGGGCCGGTGCCAACCATGGCGCCCGCTCCACCCTGGGCTCCCGTGATCTTCGTAATGTCTGTCTCACTGTTATCGGCAAGGCCCAATGCCAGTGCGGTCGGCGATTGAATGCCGAAGACTGGGAGGGTCTGCGTCAAGACGAAGTTTGAACTTGGGTTCTTCAACGTAATTTCGACGGTGTAGTCATCAACGGCCGTCGCAGATTCAAGGTTGCTTGAATCACCATAGCCACCGAACACGGCACCGATGTAGTAGCTGTAGTCCTGCAGGCCTTCTGGCACCGTGCGGAAGCGCTCATAGTTGTACACGACTGCATCAGCATTGAAATCCGTGCCGTCGTGGAACTTCACGCCTTCGCGGAGCTTGAAGGTATAGGTAAGACCATCCTTGCTCACCGTTGGCAACGCCGTTGCGAGCACGGGTACGATCTCGGAGGTTGAACCTGGTGCAAGCCCTACGAGGCCTTCGATGACCTGCTGGATAACATACGACGAGTTCGAGTCGTCGGTGAGCATCGCGTCGGTGCGGACGATATCGCCCGGCAGCGCAACAACGAGTGTGGTTGAGCTCTTCGCTGGAGTGCCCGAGCACGCCGCAGCGACCACGAGAATGGCGCTCAAGAGAGCGCCTATCCGTAGGTGCTTCATTCTCATCTCCTTGCTTCTACTTCAGGTCAGCAGCGCCAACCTGTGCTGCGGGAATCCGCATTGCCCACAGGGTACCCCCGCTGCTCGCCGTTGCGTAGCCGTGCCGCCGATTTTGTTACAGTCACCCGCATGCCCTTACTGCCGGATCTCCTCCTTGTCGTCGGCGTCCTCCTCATTGCCACCCTCTACGCGAGCGTGGGGCACGCAGGGGCAACGGGCTACCTCGCGCTCATGGCGCTTGCGGGGCTCGCGCCGAGCAGCATGCGCCCGACCGCGCTCGTGGTGAACCTCCTTGTGGCGAGCATCGCGGTTGTACGCTTCTCTCGCGATGGCCTCCTGCCGCTGCGCACGCTGATGCCCTTCTTGATCGGCTCGATCCCCGCTGCATTTGTCGCTGGTGGGCTGGCAGTGAGCGATGCGTTCTATCGACCACTCCTTGCACTCGTCTTACTTCTCGCCGCCGTGCGGCTCGCTGGCGGTGCCGTCCGCGATGCCGCGCAAAGCGGTGCAACACGAGCACCGCATCCGACGGTCGCGGCGCTCGTGGGGACAGGCATCGGCGTGCTCGCTGGAATCACGGGGACAGGTGGCGGGGTGTTCCTGACCCCCCTCGTAATCGCACGGCGATGGACGCCAACGCGTGCAGCCGCGGGACTCTCGGCAGGATTCATCCTCGCAAACTCGGCCGCCGGACTGCTCGCACGACCAGCGTCACTGACGAGCCTCCCGACCTGGCTCCCAGCGGCGATGGTCGCAGGTGCGATCGGGGCACTGCTCGGCACCGAGCTCGGCATTCGCCGCCTGAGCATACCGTGGCTGCGCCGCCTGCTTGCGCTCGTGATGCTCTTTGCAGCCATGCGCCTGGTGACGAGTTGAGCCTTCGCACGCTACCCTGATGCTACGGCTTCAATTCTGGGCCGATAAGGGAGGCATCGATATGGCACGACGAGTCGTTCGTAAGGTTGCCTCGCGCTCGTCTGCTGGCGTTGCAACATCGTTTGCAGCTATTCCAGCGGCACGCGCAAGGCAGCTCTTCAACTGGAACCGCATCCTGGTCTTGCTCCACGGCGTGCAGGCCGCAGTCATCGTGGCGATCAGCCCGACGACTACAAAGATCAACTTTGACGGGTCGTACCCCGTCGCAAAGATTGTCGACGGACAGTTCGCCGGCCTCACGACTGGCACTGAGCCACTGTTCGGGATTCCACTCGCCTATGCCGTTGCGGCGTTTTTCGCCCTCTCGGCACTTGCACACTTTGCCGCGGCATATCCACTTCGCGCACGCTATGAAGGGTGGCTCGCACGCGAATTCAACCCGCTGCGCTGGGCCGAGTACGCAATCAGTTCCACGCTGATGATCGTGGCGATCGCATCGCTCACGGGCATCCGCGATGCTGGCGCGATGCTCGCAATCGCTGGCTGCAACGCGTCGATGAACCTCTTCGGTTGGTCGATGGAAGAGGCCAACATTGGCCGCAAGGGCGTGCAGTGGAGCCACTACATCTTTGGCTGCATCGCGGGGATCATCCCATGGCTCGCAGTCTTTGTCACACTCGGCCTCTCGCTTGGCGACTGGCAGGGTGACGCAGCGTTCCAACCAGTGCTGGTGACGATCTACGTAAGCCTCTTCATCAGCTTCAACATCTTTGCGTTGAACATGGTGTTGCAGCGATTGAAGATCGGCCGATGGAAGGACTATCTCCATGGTGAGCGGAGCTACATGATTCTCTCGCTCGTGGCAAAAACACTCCTTGCTTGGCAAGTCTGGTCGGGCGTGTTCATGCCTGCGTCGAACTAGTCGATCTCGTTCTCGAAGCGAGGCCCCGAGCGCCGAGAGGTGCATCGGGGCCTCGCTCTATCTGCGCGCGGCGCTACTATGGAACGATGAACGAGAACGCTCGCCCACTCACGTACTCCGGCTACCTCCGCCTGAACGAACTCCTCGCACTGCAATCCCCACGATCTGAAGAGCACGACGAGCTCCTCTTTATCGTTATCCATCAAACGTACGAACTCTGGTTTAAGCAGATCATCCACGAGATTCGCGGCACGGCACGTGCGCTCCAAGATGGCGAGCCGTGGCGAGCAGCACATCGGCTCGGGCGCATCCGGCACATCCTCAAGATTGCCGTCGCACAGGTTGACGTCCTTGAAACCCTGACGCCACTCGAATTCTCCTCATTTCGTGACCGACTCGCTACGTCGAGCGGCTTCGAGTCGGCACAGTTCCGTGAACTTGAGGCGCTCCTTGGCGTGCGCAACGCGCGCCTCGCAGACCTCCTCCCTGAGGCAGACGCACGTGCGCGCGTCCAGGCGGCGCAGCGACAGCCCGCACTCTGGGATTCACTCCTGGCCTGGCTCGCCGACCTCGGCCATCCGATCCCCCTTCGCGTGCTTCAGCGTGACGTAGCTGAGCCATACCAGGGTGACGCGCAGGTCCAAGAGATCTTGCTTCGTCTCTATCGCGCTGGCGGAGAGCCGGCAACGGTCTGCGAGATGCTCCTCGACATCGATGAGGGGATACAGGAGTGGCGCTATCGCCACGTGAAGATGGTCGAGCGGACGATCGGACGAAAGTCTGGCACCGGCGGCTCGACTGGTGTCGAGTACCTTGCGGCGAGCCTTCACCGACCGGTCTTTCCAGATCTCTGGGCTATTCGCAGCGGCATGTAGCCTGGGGTAAGCATGCGCATCAACACGGAGAAGCTCGCCACCCTCCACGCCGTCGAGGCAGAGCGATTCATTGCGGCGCATCCTGCATCAATCGCGCTCGCGCGACGCGCGGGTGCAAGCCTTGTGCGCGGCGTGCCGATGCCGTGGATGCAGCGTTGGGCATCGCCCGTTCCGCCGTTCGCCACAACTGCGCGCGGCGCGGAGGTGATCGACGCAGATAACGTGCGCTACCTCGACCTCGCGCTCGGCGACACGGCCGCAATGGCTGGGCACGCACCGGAGCCAGTTGTGCGTGCCGTCGCGGAACAACTCGCGCATGGCGCGACCACGATGCTCCCCTCTACTGCAGCAATCGACGCAGCCGAAGAGCTGACCCGCCGCTTCGGCCTGCCGCTCTGGCAACTTGTCCTCACTGCCACCGATGCGAATCGCTTCGTCCTCCGCCTCGCGCGACTTGCGACGGGGCGACCGAAGATCCTCGTGCACAACTGGTGCTATCACGGCACAGTCGATGAATCCTTTGCAACCATCGACCCTTCGGGAACGAACGGCGCCGCCGTCACCCGCATCGGGAACCTTGGCCCGCAGATCGACCCCGCACACACGACGCGGGTCGTCGAGATTAACGACCTCGCAGCAACGGAGGCGGCGCTTGCGGCGGGCGACGTTGCAGCAATCTTGATCGAGCCGGCGCTCACAAATATTGGAATTGTCCTTCCAGAGGCGGGCTATCACGCGAAGCTCCGCTCGCTGGCATCCCGCTACGGTGCGCTCTTGATCATCGACGAGACGCACACGATCTCACTCGGCCCAGGCGGTGCCACGGCGGCGTGGGGACTCCAACCCGATGCGCTCGTCATCGGCAAGGCGATTGCAGGTGGCGTCCCTGGCGCAACATACGGGATGACCCGCGAGCTCGCCGAGAAGATCTCACAGTCGATCGAACTCGATGAGATCGACACGGGCGGCATCGGTGGAACGGTTTCAGGGAGCGTCCTCTCTGCGGTCGCGATCCGCGCCACGCTCGATGAGGTGCTCACCCCTGCGGCGTTCCCCGCAATGATTGCTGCCGCAACCCGCTGGGCCGACGGGGTCGAAGAGGTTCTCGCTCGACAGGGCGTTGGCTGGAGCGTCACGCGGCTCGGTGCACGCGCCGAATATCATTTCACGCCAGAGGCGCCACGCACTGGTGGCGCAGCGGCTGCGGCGGTCGACCACAACCTCGAGCGCTACCTCCACCTCCATGCGCTCAATCGCGGCATCATCCTCACGCCATTCCACAACATGGCGCTCTTCGCGCCATCAACGCCTGACGATGCCGCCGACCGACACACGGCCGCATTTGATGAGGCGGTTGCAAGCCTTCGTACCGGGGGCGTCCTCTCGTAAAGGAGCAGCTCAGGTCACCACGCGGCGTGTCGAGAACTCTGGAGCATCCCACGATCGACTGCGCAAGATATCTGCCAATACGTCAACCGCCCGATCGATCTCCGCAAAGCTGAGATAGAGCGGCGAGAATCCGAAGCGCAAGATATCTGGCGCGCGGAAGTCGCCAATGACGCCGCGTGCGATAAGCGCCTGCATGATTGCGTAGCCGTGCTCATGTGCAAAGGAGACGTGGCCACCACGGTTGGCATCATCGCGCGGCGAGACGAGCGTGAGCCCAAGGCCCGCACACTCCTCCTCCACACGCTCAATAAAGCGTCGCGTCTGCGCGGTGGATTTTGCGCGTACATCGCGCAACGAGATCCCCTCCCAGAGTTTCAGCGCTTCGTCGAGTGCGGCCAGGCTCAGCACCTGCGGCGTGCCCGTAATGAAGCGGCGCAACCCTGGCGCGGGCACATAGTCTGGTGAAAATGCAAATGGAGCGCTGTGGCCCATCCAACCCGATAGCGGCTGTTTCACCGTTGCGATGTGCGCGGGTGCAACCCAGGTATACGACGGCGCACCAGGACCACCGTTCAGGTACTTGTAGCCACAGCCAACGGCAAAATCGGCACCGCTTCCAGGAAGGTCGAGCTCCAGCACGCCCGCCGAGTGTGAGAGATCCCAGATTGCGAGTGCGCCTGCAGCATG
>JBJSXZ010000180.1:0-7394 GCA_046086645.1 Candidatus Limnocylindrus sp. | reverse complement strand
GCGCGCGTGGAGGCCAGCGAGTGCTGGGACTAGCACGGTACTGAAGGAGCCGGCCGCAACGAGGCCGAAGACGATGTCGGGCAGCCGGAATGCAGCGAGCAGCGGGTCGAGCTGGCCAGTTGTGCCGAAGATCGCAATGAGGACGGTTATGCGCACCCAGCCAAGCAGCCGCGACGCGAGCGCGGCCGACGAGAGCAGCACGCCGCTGCGACCAAGGCTTTTCACTGCTGGCTTCTTCATCGTGACCCCGTGGCGCGTCGCGCCCGCGGATGCGCGGCCGAGTAGAGCCCTCGCAGCCGCGCCGTTGAAACGTGGGTGTACACCTGCGTTGTTCCGAGGCTCTCATGGCCCAGTAGTTCTTGCACAACGCGAAGGTCTGCTCCGCCGTCCAGCAAGTGCGTCGCAAAAGAGTGCCGCAGGGTGTGTGGGTGGAATGCCGCTGGAAGCCCTGCTGCGCTAGCGATTGCATCAAGTCGAGCACGCGCACCGCGCTCGCCGAGCGAACCGCCATTTCGGTTCAAGAAGAGCGCTCGGGTCGCTTCGCCCTTGTGCAGGCGTACCAGCTCGGGACGCGCATCGTCAATATACCGCTCCAATGCCGCCTTGCATGGTGCGCCGTCCAGCACGACACGCTCTTTATCGCCCTTCCCCTTCACCTTGACCTCGCAGCGCGCGAGGTCAAGGTCCGCAGTCTCGATGGCGACCAGCTCTGCAATGCGCAATCCTGCCCCGTACAACAGCTCAATGAGTGCCGTATCGCGCAAGGCAAATATGCTTGACGAGCCAGCTGCTGCCGTGGCGATCAGGCGCTCAACTTGTACCGTCGTAAGGACATCGGGGAGGCGGCGCTCTCTCTTAGGCCGTGCCAGCGCGAGAAGAGGATCACGCTCAATGCTCCCCTCTCGAATCCAAAAGCGATAGAACGTGCCAAGTGCTGCGAGGCGCTGTTGGACTGTCGAGCGCTCTGTTTCGGCACCGATCGTAGTGATGTAGCTGCGGAGGTCAGTGCGTGCTGGGGCCCGCCAATCAACGGTGGATTCATCACACCAGTTGAGGAATCGGCGAACCACCGTCTCATACGAGCGCAGCGTCGCTGGAGAGAGCGACCGTGCGCGGAGTGAATCAAGGAATGGACTCATGCGCGGATCCGTATCAGGGCGCAACCGCCCTGCTGCTGGAGCCGGCTTGCGGCCCCGTCCCATCAGGTCGCCACGCGGGGGGCACGCTTCACGCGCGCCTTTGAAGCTTTGGCGCTCTTTGTCGCTGGCGACCCGGCAGCTTTTGCCCCTGCTCGACGTCGCTTTGGCGCAAATGCGAGTGGATCTGGCTCGCCACCAGGCAGTGCAAGTGCAAGCAGCTCACCTTCAGGGAGCGTCACGCGTGCACCGCATCGCGTACATATCCCGCCCTCATCATCGAGTCCAATCACTGCACCGCATCCCTCGTGTACTGCTCCAGTCGGACGCGGCCGAATTGTCTTGCACTCCGGGTAGCGGTTACACGAATAAAAGTACGTACCTCGCTTGTTGTTCTTCTTCGGGATCAGCATGCCGCCATGCTCAACGCCGCAAATCGGACAGAGGGCGTCGAATGTCAGCTTGAATTCTGCCGGTACCTCTGGTCGCGGGATATGTCTGCATTCTGGATAACGGTTGCAGCCGAGGAACCAGCCAAAACGGCTGCGGCGCTGCACCATCTTGCCGCCATGTTCTGGCCCGCAGATCGGACAAGGACTGTCCGCGCCTTCAATGATTGGCGTATCACCAGATGGGGAGTCATCACCAATCACCTTCGAAAGTGACTTTCGTTCGGTGTGCTCTGGATACTTTGAACACGCAAGATACCAGCCGAAACGCCCAAGCTGCTCGAGCATGTCGTGCCCTTGGCTACACTTCTCCTCGCTGGGTCGAGTGCGAAACTCTCCCGGGCTGATGCTCTCTTTTTTCTCTAGGACAAGTGGCTCAAACGTCGCCCAAAACTTTGCGAGCACTTCGCGCCAATTTGCACGCCCCTCGGCGACCGCGTCCAGCTCCTCTTCCATGCCTGCCGTGAAACCAAGGTCAACGAACGCGGTGAAGTGCGTCGTGAGGAGATCGCACACCGTTTCACCAAGTCGAGTGGCCCTGAGGCGATTGTCCTTGTCGCGGTCAACATATTCGCGCTCTTGAATGCGCTCAATGATTGCGGCGTAGGTGGAAGGGCGCCCGATGCCATGCTTCTCAAGTTCCTTCACTAGCGTCGGCTCCGTGAATCGCGGCTCGGGCTTTGTCTCATGCGGCACACCTTCAGCGGTTGCTACCTCGCCGGCAGCCCCCTCAAGGAGTTCGGGAAGTCTCGCCTCGGCCTCTTCTTCTTCGTCATCGCGCCCTTCGAGATAGACCGCCGTGAACCCTGGTTCGAGTGTTCGCGTTGCGACGGTTTTAAGTCGATCGTCTCCGGCGCCCCAGATTAGGGTCGTCGACGCTGAGACCTTATCGGGCATCTGCGACGCCAGTGTCCGACGCCAAATCAGCGTGTAGATCTTGAGCTCTCGTTCGTCGACGTACGGAGCGACTTGCTCCGGCGTAAGCGCGAGATTCGTTGGTCGAATTGCTTCGTGTGCCTCTTGTGCATTCTTCGACTTAGATGCGTACTGGCGCCCACCGTCGACAACCATCCCTTCGCCGAAGCGGTCGCGGATCACAGCGGCCGCATCAGATATTGCCTGCTGGCTCAGCGTTGGTGAGTCGGTACGCATGTACGTAATGAGTCCGGTTCGCTCGCCTCCAATCTCAACGCCTTCGTACAGCTTCTGCGCAAGTTGCATCGTGACCCGAGAGCGGAACCCGTGCTTGCGGCCAGCCTCTTGCTGGAGCGTTGAGGTAATGAAGGGCGGGACTGGACGCTGCTTGCGTGTGCTCTCGGTTCGTTCGACGACGGTTGCAGCAGCGCCCTGAAGCCGGGCGACGGCAGCAGCTGCTGCCTCAGGTTCGATCTCAAGCGTCTCGCCTTTTGCCCCGATGAGCGTAGCGGAGATGACGAGGTCGGGATCGACGGCGGGACGGACGCCAAGCTCAACCGTGAAGTAGTGCCGCGGAATGAAGGCACGGATCGCGCGCTCGCGTTCGACGACGAGACGCAACGCAACCGATTGGACCCGCCCCGCAGAGAGCTTCGGCTTTATAAGGCGTGACAGGAGGGGCGAGAGCCGATAGCCAACAAGTCGGTCAAGGATTCGACGCGCTTGCTGCGCATTGACAAGGTCCTGGTTGATAGCGCGAGGGTGACTGAAAGCGTCAAGGATTGCCCCCTTCGTGATTTCTGAGAAGGTCACACGCCGGCGGTCGCCCTCGGGAATGTCGAGCGACTCAGCAACGTGCCAGGCGATCGCCTCCCCTTCGCGGTCGAGGTCGGTGGCCAACCAGATCGCGCTCGCCTTCTTTGCGGCTTTCTTAATGTCATCGAGGCGGCGGACCTTCTCCTCAATCACCTCGTAGGTGGGGGTGAAGCCATGCTCAATGTCGATTGAGAGGCTCCCCTTCTTCGTCTTCGCAGGAAGATCGCGAACATGCCCATAGGAGGCGAGGACCGTGTAGTCGGCCCCGAGATACCGCTCAATGGTCGTTGCCTTTGCTGGCGACTCGACAATGACGAGGTTCTTCCCTGCCTTACTCATGGGCGAGAGCGTAGCACCGCCCTCTCAGTTGCCCGCCAGCGCCCCCCGCCCTGCTCTGCGAGCCCATGCTGGGCAAGGAGGGTAAGCGCCGCCGGAAGGGCACTCTGACTTACCGTGGCAAGGTCGGCGAGACCATCTTCGGATAGTCCCTCTGCCCCTGACTCGAGCAGGCGCTTCATGATGCGACCCCGCACTCCATCGGGCGCGAGCTCCTGGCCCACCTGCGGCACCGTCTCCCCCACGATTCTTGTCGCACTGTCTTCTTGTAAAGACGCTGCAACGACAGCAAGCCACGCAAGAAAATCAGCAATTCCTCCCACAAGGACAGGGGCTGGGCGTTGATCTAGCCGCAATGACAGTGCAGGGGGGCCGGACACCCAGGATAGCCCGCCACAGGCACTCTCAAGACCAAACGGGGCACTCGCGAAAGCAAGGGGCAGATCCATCTCGGCGGCTGCGGTGGCAGTGAGGAGTGCCCCACTCCCCTCCGGCGCCTCCACGATGAGCACCGCATCGCAGAGGGCGGCGAGCAGCGTGTTGCGTGCAACAAAACTCCACGCCTTCGCAGGTGTCCCCACTGGACGGTCGGAAAGCAGGAGCCCACGTCTCAAGAGCTCTGGGACGAACGGCCTGGCTCCGTGCCGCAGCCCGATCGGGGCAGGGCTTGGAAGTACTCCAATTGTTACGCCGCCCGCTATGAGCGCGGCCCGATGAACTGCTTCATCGATACCGCGTGCCATGCCGCTAACGACGCACCAGCCTGCCTCTGCGGAGGCCGTGGCCAGGAGGCGTGCCGTGGCGAGACCGTGGGCGCTCGGTCGCCGTGTCCCCACGATGCCAATGGCAGGTAGTGCCAGCGCACCACCCTGGCCCTCAGCCCAGAGCGGTCTACGTCGATCCGCATCGGGCGCGTATCCGAGGCGCGCAGCGCGCCGAGAGGGGATCCGCGCATCACCAGGATTGATGATTTCAGCCATCAGCGCCGACCAGCAAAGAACAGCGCCTCGGCAATGTCGCTCTCACCGACTGTGTCGCGGCCATCGAGAGTGGCGCATGCAACTGCAAGCTCGCGTACGTGAACGGCAGTGCGTCCAGAGAGGACAGGCAAGGCACCCCTTCGCACCGCAGCGCGAAAACGCCGCTCACGGTCGGTTGGCGCTGAACACGCGGCGCGCGCGAGCATAACTCGCTCACGGGCAAGCGCGGTGGTTATCCCGCCGCTCGGAATCAAACTCAACGCCCGCGACGGTGCAGCCAATCGAACCTTGATGCCGAATCTCGACCGAATCGGTGCCGAAAGGGCAAGGCTCCCGTGGCGTCGACCGACACTTGTGCAGCGGCACGCTCCCTCAGGTGAAACCAGCTCACCGCACGCGCATGGATTCCCTGTTGCAACAACCAGTGCATCAGCAGGAAAAGCAATGGACCGTCCTGCGCGGCTCAGTCGAACGGCGCGCGTCTCAAGCGGCTCTCGAAGTGCCTCTATCGTATCGCGACGAAATTCTCCAATCTCATCAAGCACAAGGAGGCCCCGATGTGCCCACGTCATCTCTCCGGGCGTGAGCCGAGTGCCGCCGCCAATCAGTCCAGCGACGGTTAGATCGTGGTGCGGTGCTCGTAGAGGTGGCCGCATCGTGTGGTGCGCTGATCTTCCACCTGCAGAGGCGATAGCGGCAACCTCCAACTTCTCAGCGTTGGCAAGATCAGGCAAGATGCCATGCAAGGCGCGAGCAGCCATCGACTTGCCGACGCCTGGCGCCCCCTCCAGAAGTATTGGCACCCTCGCCGTTGCCGCAAGCATCAGCCCGCGAATCATCAGTGGTTGACCACGAATCTCAGAGAGCTCTTGCGCACCTAGATCCGTCGTCTCGTGAACCACGTCATCTTCCTGCACCTGACATGCGGAGAGAGATCTATCGGGGCGAGCTCGTCCTTCGATAACCGCTGCTGCGTCGGCGAGCGACGTGACGGCAATGCAGCGTGTAGACGTATGTGAGAGTGGATTGCCGTTTATCGCGGGCGTATTCGGCATGAGCAGTAGCTCGCACACATCTGGCAGCGTAAGCGCAAGTGGGAGAGAGCCCGGCACATCGCGGACGCGCCCATCAAGAGCGAGTTCACCGATCGCGCCAACTACCGAGTTCTGTAAGTGCAGTTGACCGCTGGCTGCAAGAATGCCGAGCGCGATGGGGAGATCAAAGGATCCGCCGCTCTTACGTAGATCTGCCGGCGCGAGGTTGACGGTGATGCGTCGTGCCGGCCAAGTGAAACCGGACGACCGAATCGCAGCACGGATCCGTTCGCGCGCCTCCCCTACCGCCGCATCAGGAAGCCCCACGATTCGTACTGCGGGTATTCCGGGAGCAACCTCTACCTCAACGTCAACCGGAACCCCTTGGACGCCCGCAAGCGCGCTAGAGAGAATCTTTACTGTCACGCCGTGAGCATGACCGTTTCAACGTACGGAGCACGTTGAAGCTAGCGGGCGATCTCCGCGATTGTTGTGATGAGGCGTGCACTCCACCCCTCCAGCTCCGATGACTTGCGCACCGCCTCTGACACCGGAACGAGTGCCCCAGCGAGCTTATGTCGCTCGCGAATCTCAATTGACGGGGAGGTCAACCGTGCGAGAAATACCACACCGAGGTGAACCGTCCCAACCGGGTCGCTCTCGTCGTTCAGCAATCCGAGTGGAAAAAAATCTGGCAGGCTCGGAGTCGCGACCTCTTCTCTCCACTCCCGTTGCAATGCGGCAAGGATGCCACCGTCGCTTGAGCTGATATGGCCGCCAACACCAAACGATGCGCGCCCGTGCAGTCTCGTATCGCTCGTACCAGAAAGGCGGTCCATCCAGAAGAGAAACGGCTCGGCAGTCACGGGGTCGCGATAGAGCGCAATCGCATATGGAATTGGTTGTTTCCACTCGGTATCCTGCTCCAGTTCACGACGCGGGCGCACAACCGCGACCGCATCAAGTCGTGCGATCTCGTGGTGCGCCTCCTCGAGGCTCGAAAACGGGCGAAAGCCCGCCCATGGGCCGTCGGGCAGGGCAAGGAGGCGCGGAATCCCAAGGATCTGCTCTTCTACGCCACGAGCGAGGGGGTCACTGCTCACCCGAGCTCCTCGAGGTAGGTACGAGCAAGATTCAAGCGCGACTGAATATCGCGGCTCCCCGCCGCCGGATCGTTCTCCGCTGCAATGAGGCGCGCATCCCAGCGCTCTAGTTCAAGACGCATCGCTGTCAACTTTCTTCGTACCTCGCGTGCATTCGTTGCCAAGATATCTGCGCCCACCTGATCAGATCCGCGCGCAAGTTTTGTCACTGCATCCCAGGCGCCACTCGCCAGAAGGTGCGAGACGCCCCATCCATCTGCATCATCGGAGCCGAGGCCCGTTGCGATCGCCTCGACAAGTGCCACCGAGAGCAAGAGCGGAAGATGACTCACTGCCGCGACGGCAGCATCGTAGAGTTCCGCCTCCATCATGATCGGACGTGCGCCACAGCTCGTTGCGAGGCGCTCGACTAGTGCTGGGCCGCCCCCGGCGTGCGGGCCTGGGACAATCACCCAGGGACTCCCGACAAAGAGGCCCGCATCTGGCTCCGATGCAGCGATCTCAGTAACTGCCGTCATTGGGTGGCTGCCACAGAATCGCAGGCCACGCTTTGAAGCCTCTGCGATGATCCAGCGCTTTGTTGACGCGACATCCATGATCACCGCGCTTTCGAGGAGGCGGCCAG
>JBJSXZ010000179.1:0-5693 GCA_046086645.1 Candidatus Limnocylindrus sp. | reverse complement strand
CTAGACCCTGCACGACCCGCATGAGGATTCCCTGCCCGATCTCCGGGTGTGTCATCTCGCGGCCGCGGAACTTGACGGAAAACTTCACTCGGTCGCCAGCGGTCAAGAACTTATGCGCCTGGCGGATCTTAGTCTGAAGGTCGGCGTCCCCGATCTTTGGGGTGCAGCGCAACTCCTTCAGATCTGCCGTCTTCTGGCGGCGGCGAGCATCCTTCTCCTTCTTCTGGATCTCGTACTTGTACTGGCCGTAGTTGATGTATTTGCAGACGGGGGGCACAGAGGTCGGAGCAACCTCGACGAGATCGAGGCCGCGCTCCATTGCCTGTCGTAGGGCTTCCTGCGTGGGGAGCACGCCAAGTTGGTTCCCCTCGTCATCCAGCACCCGCACCTGTGGGACACGGATCTGATAGTTGATTCGCAGGTCCTTAATCGGTCACACCCTCACGATCATGCGCGTTTGCCGGAGGCGTTCCGGCGACGAGGGGAAATCCTAGCATGTTGCAGGATCGAGGGCAACGCGCTAGACCGCACGAGCGTCGATCTTCTCTTTCAGGCTGCTCGTGATTGCGCTCCAGCTGCATACTGGCTCTTGGGTTCCGTCACGCCAGCGAGGTGCGGCGCCTCCCACCTCTGCCTCTTTGTCGCCAACAACGAGCATGAGGGGGATCTTTTGCTCTTGGGCACGGCGAATCTTGTTCTGCATTCGATTGGACGACTGATCGATGCTCGCCCGGATTCCGGCGGCCTTTAGGACTGCGAGCCCCGCATTTGCGGCATCAAGATGGCGATCGGTGATCGGGATGATGATCGCCTGCTCTGGGGCAAGCCAAAGCGGGAATGACCCGGCAAAATGTTCAACAAGAATCCCGATGAAGCGCTCAAGTGAACCGTAGATCGCACGATGGATCGCAATTGGACGCACCCGTGCTCCCGATTCATCGACATACTCAAGGTCGAATCGTTCGGGCAACATTGCAAGGTCAATCTGGATCGTCGCGGTCTGCCACTCACGGCCTAGTGCGTCGCGGACGATGATGTCGATCTTCGGCGCATAAAAGGCTCCATCACCCGCTTTCAATCGCCAGGTTGCCCCAGAGCGTTTCAACGCTGCCTCGATCATGCTCTCGGCCTTCTCCCAGAGCGCCGGGTCGCCGAGCGCCTTAGCAGGCTTCGTCGAGAAGACGAGTTCGACCGGGAGGCCAAACCAGGCGTAGACCTCACGCACCTCTTCGAGGAGCGCGTCCACCTCGCTTTCGATCTGATCGGGTCGAACATAGATGTGGCCGTCGTCCTGGATGAAGTGACGCACGCGCGTCAATCCACTGAGTGTCCCTGAGAGCTCGTTGCGGTGGAGGCGCCCAAATTCTGAAAGGCGAAGTGGGAGGTCGCGATAGCTGCGAGTCTGGGTCCGGTAGATGACGGTACTCTCTGGGCAGTTCATCGGCTTAAGGCTGTACTCTTCCCCCTCCGACTCGATGATGAACATGTTGTCGCGGTAGAGGTCCCAGTGGCCAGACTGCTCCCAAAGTTGCTTGCTTACGACAATCGGTGTTGACACCTCAAGGTAGCCACGGCGCTCTTGCATCTCGCGCATCGCTGTCTCAAGTGTCCGCCAGAGGCGCTGCCCCTTCGGGTGCCAGAAGGCGCTGCCGGGCGAGACGTCATGGAAAGAGAACAGATCGAGTGCGACGCCGAGCTTACGGTGGTCCCGCTTGCGGGCTTCATCGCGACGCCAGAGGTACTGTTCAAGTTGATCCCTTGTCTCCCATGCAGTTCCATAGATGCGCTGAAGCATAGGACGGTCGCTCTTCCCACGCCAATAGGCACCAGCAACGGAGAGCAGCTTGAATGCCCCAATCATCCCCGTGCTATCAACGTGTGGTCCACGACAGAGATCCTCGAATTCGCCGTGGCGATAGGTGGTGACGTTCGGCGCAGCCTCGCCGCTCGCAACTGCTCTTGCAGCAAGGTCGTCCATGATCTCAACCTTAAACGGCTGATCAAACGCGACGAGAGCGGCACGAGCTTCGGCAAATGTGTACTCTGTCAACTTAAATGCATGGTTGGCGGCAATGCTCTTGACCATCTCGGCCTCAATAGCAGCGAGATCGTTTGGGGTGAGGGCTCGGTCGAGAAGAACGTCGTAGTAGAAGCCGTCAGTGATTGCTGGGCCGATGCCAAGCTTTGCGCCAGGGAAGAGGCGCATGATCGCCTCTGCCATCACATGCGCAGTTGAGTGCCGCATCCGGCCGAGGAGATCCGAAGCGCCCGCATCGAGCAGCTCCTCAGCGGAACCACGCGCGGGGGCGTCTAGGGGTTCAGACTCCTCCTGCGCGACCAGTGTCTCCTCGTCTGCCATCCTCGCGGCTCCTTCCCCTCGGTGCCTGGTGGGCGGTACAGGACTCGAACCTGTGACCTCAGCCATGTCAAGGCTGCGCTCTAACCAACTGAGCTAACCGCCCGAGGGAGCGAGGATAGCCGATAGACTGCTGCAGATGAGCAACGCCAGTCCTCCCCCCATGATTCTCGCGGTCGGAGACCTCATTGACGAGATTGCCGTGCGCCTTGTCGCCCCTTGGCGCAGGGGCTCCGACGCAACCGCGCGAATTACCCGTCGCCGAGGCGGGAGTGCCGCCAATGTCGCCGTGGCAGCCGTTGCTGCTGGCGGGCGGGCGCGGTTTCTCGGCGCCATCGGTGACGACAGCACGGGCTCCGCGCTGCTAGCCACGCTGCAGGCTGCCGGCGTCGAGGCACACCTGCAGCGTCGCGGGCGCAGCCCGTCAATTGTTGTCATCGTCGAGCCAGATGGCGAGCGCACCATGCTCCCCGACCGTGGCGTCGCAATGAACCTGGTGCATCCTGGACCCACGATCTTTGACGGCGTCTCCTGGCTCCATGCACCCGCCTACTCGCTCTTCGGAGAGCCTCTCGCAGGCACCACGCGGCAACTCTTCGCGGACGCACGGCGACGCGGGATAGCGACATCGCTCGATGCCTCCTCCATCGGTGCACTCGCAGCGTGGGGACCCGAAGAGAGTCGCAGACAATTTGCGGAGCTCGGGGCCACCTGCCTCTTCGCAAATGCAGAAGAGAGCGAGTATCTCGACCTCCGCAACCGGCCACTGCAGGGGGTCACATGCATCCTGAAGCGCGGGAGCGACGAAGCAGAGGTGCGCGGAGAAGGCGGCGGCCTACTCGCCACTGCCGCACCAGACAGTCTCCCCTTGGGGGTCGATACGACAGGGGCTGGTGATGCCTTTGCAGGTGGCTTTCTCGTCGCGCGCGCCAGCGAATCTCCATGGGAAGATGCGCTGGAAGCAGGGCACGTGGCTGCACGAAAGCATCTGCTCCTGCAGCAACATCACGAGGAGGCAGAGTGAATCAGATCCGTATCTCACGTGAGGTTGCCACTGCGCTCCGCGAGAAGCAGCCAGTCGTCGCGCTTGAGTCGACGATCACCTCAAGCCTCGGACTTCCAGCACCGTATAACCGCGAATGCTACGACCGCGTCGAAACGGCAATTCGTGCCGAGGGAGCAATCCCTGCAGTGACCGGAATCCTCGATGGTTCACTCATTGCCGGTGCGGAACCCGGCGATATGGAACGCCTATTGACTGCCACGCGCAAGGTTGCGGAGCGCGACCTCCCTGTCGCACTCGCGCAATGCGCGCCGACAGCGGTCACCACAGTCTCTGCCTCGGTCGCAATCGCGGCACGCGTCGGCATACGGGTCTTTGCCACTGGTGGCATTGGTGGCGTGCATCGGGGGGCTGCTGAGACCTTCGACATCTCATCCGACCTGGGTGCCATCGCACGGCACCCAGTGCTCGTGGTCAGCGCCGGGGCAAAGGCGTTCCTTGACCTTGCAAAAACACTCGAATACCTCGAGACGCTCAGCGTGCCTGTCATCGGCTACGAGACGAATGAGTTCCCTGCATTCTGGAGCCGAACGAGCGGCCTCAAGGTTCCCGCACGTCTCGACAGCCCACGTGACATTGCGGTTGCAGCACATGCTGCAACCATCACTGGCTGGGGCGGCGGCATGCTCATTGCAA
Organism: Candidatus Limnocylindrus sp.; assembly: GCA_046086645.1. Lineage (GTDB taxonomy): Bacteria > Chloroflexota > Limnocylindria > Limnocylindrales > Limnocylindraceae > Limnocylindrus. The sequence continues at coordinate 1,638 of JBJSXZ010000179.1, read as the reverse complement.
ATCCCATTCCTTTCGCCGATGAGATACCGAAAAGCGAGATCGATGCAGCAATCGTCAAAGGACTCGCGGCAGCGGCGGCATCGGGCGCTACGGGCCCAGCCGTTACGCCAAGGATCCTCGCAGCAATTGCTGCCGCCACCGAATCACGGTCGATCCCGGCCAACCTTGCACTCGCTGATTCGAATGCGCACCTTGCCGCAAAGATTGCTGCAGCGCTCCTCAGCTAGTTCTCTTGCGCAGTCTGCCGCTTGGGCCCACGAGTGATGGAGAGAAGAGCTATTCCAGCTATGCCAATGCCAACACCAAGAAGGGTGTTGGTCCCACCGATCTGGTCGGCGATCGGGCCGACGGCAATGATCGGCACAAAACTGCCGAGGCTGACAAGCATATTGAGCACACCAAAGACGCGTCCGCGTACCTCTTCTGGTAGTTCAGCCTGCAGTGCCGTCTGAGCGGGGATTGCCACGAGGCCGTAGGCCGCTCCAGCAAGATAGGCGACGAAGATCACGGTGCCGAGGGCAGACGCCCCAGCATCGATGGGGAGGTCGCCGAGCAGGCTCGCACCATCAGAGATCGCTAGGCTGATCGGCTTCGCAAGGGCAAGCAGTGCAAGCCCGCCACCAACGCCGAGGAGTCCAACCTCAATGAGCGTACGTCGGGCAATCGCCTTGCCCCAACTGTTCAGCGCAAGGATGCCCGTGACGACGCCGAATCCGATTGGGAGAACCACAAGCCAGAAGTCGCGCGCCTGGAGGCCGAGTGCGTCGGCGACATACTCTGGGCCCAAGACTCCCATGACGCCGACGACGCTGGCCGCAATTGAGAGATAGATCAACGACCAAATAACTGAACTGTTATCTCGGATGTAGCGAAGTCCAGCTAGCAACTCTCCGGTCGCCGTTTGTGTCGTCTCTCTCGTTGACGTGCCGATGGTCCCCTCGCGATCCACTGGGGGCGCTGCCGGGAGACCGAGGCAGAGGAGGCCGGCAACAAGGAAGAGGGCAGCGACAAAGATGATTGCTGCCTCGGGCCCGGCAATGCGTACAATCGCGGGGCCGAGGAGGGCAAAACCGATCGCAAAGGCAGCATTCAGCGTGAAGGTGAAAAGTCCGTTTGCTGAATTCAACTGCTCCACATGCACCAGGCGCGGAATCATCGCTAGCTCTGCTGGGGCAAACAGTGTGGTCATGACGCTCCCGAAGATGTTGAGCAAGAGAACCGTTCCAAGCGAATCGACGCTGCCGAGCATGAGGAAAAACGCGCCTGCGCGAGAAAGGTTCGCGATGATAAGGACGAGGCGGGTATCTAGCCGGTCAACCCAAACTCCGGCGATTGGAGAGAGAACGACAGCTGGGACGAGGAAGCTCAAGAAGAGGGCACTGAGGGCTGATGTCGAGCCGCTCCGTTCCGCAACAAGCACTGTGAGCCCATAGAGGACGACATTGCCGCCAATCTGCGTGAGAAGTTGGGCCACCCAGAGGCGGAGGAATGCTCTATTCCGCAAGACGCTGACGTCAGGGGGTCGCTGGAAGTCTGGAATCTCTTTCGTGATCTTTGACTCTCGACTCATACTCCCCTCCCCTCTACTTCATGGTGCCCCCGGCCGGAATCGAACCAGCGACGCCCGCCTTAGGACGG
>JBJSXZ010000178.1:0-2763 GCA_046086645.1 Candidatus Limnocylindrus sp. | reverse complement strand
GACGAAGTTTCCAGGGCTGATCTCATTGCGGAATGACTTGCCTATCTGTGCGATGCCGAATGGAATCTTCTTGCGCGCAGCCTCGCGCACATTGCGGTGCTGTACATAGGCACCTTGGGCCGTCTCTGGGCGCAAGAAGACCACGGAAGAATCTTCTTCCACTGGTCCCATAAAGGTCTTGAACATGAGATTGAATCGGCGTGGCGCCGTGAGTGTGCCTGCGCAATCTGGGCAGACGAGATTGAGCTTGGCCACTATCTCCGGATCGGCAATCTGTGTCGGCGTAAGGCCTCCCGTTCCCGGAAGTTCATCGAGCCGATAGCGTCGCTTGCACGCTGTGCACTCCACGAGCGGATCGCTGAATGAACCAACGTGGCCAGAGGTTCGCCAGACCTGCGGGTGCATGAGGATTCCGGCGTCCAGGCCAACGACATCGCTCCGCTCCTGCACGATGCTGCGCCACCAGGCACGCTTCACGTTGTTCTTTAGCTCTACGCCGAGCGGGCCGTAATCCCACACCGCGTTGATCCCGCCATAGATCTCCGAGCTCGGAAATACGAAGCCGCGTCGCTTGGCCAGCGAGACGATCGTGTCGAGGTCGGCGACAGCGGGGTGCGCGGCCGCAGCGGGCGTGCCCGCGAGTGTGGTCTCCTGGTCGGCGCGCATAGTCATCGTGGGGAAGCCTACCCGATCGCTCGCCCACCCCTCGCAGCACGCTCCTGCAGGCGCGCCGCTACCCCGTTGAATGTCGGCTCATTCGCTCGCTGGCGTCTTCGGTGTTGCGGGCGACGCACTCGGTGCGCTGCTTGTTGACGCCTCGGGAGCACGGCGGTCGAGCTTCGCCCAGCCACTCCCCTTGAAATGCACGCTGGCGGGCGTGAAGAGGCGCTCGAGTGCGCCGCCGCACCCCTCGTGGGTGACGGGGGCCGCCTCGTCAATGCCGCGAAGTAATTCGACCACGAGAGCGCATCGCGTGCAGCGGTAGTCGTAGAGGGGCATCAGCCTCCCTCCTCTTCAAGGCGGGTGATCTCGTCGCGAAGTTCCTTCGCTCGTCGCTCTGCTCCGTCAACGACAGCGGGTGGTGCTTTACCGATAAACGATGGGTCGGCAAGACGCGCCTCTGCCGCCGCGAGTTGCGTGCGCGCCGCGGCAAGGTCTTTGGCGCGACGCTCACGATCGGCCGCCAGTGCATCTGCATTCGCGGCGGGCGCGGAAAGGCGTGCCGTCAGGTTTCCTGCCACAACGAGAAGCCCCTCGGCAACTCCGCCGAACGTTTCTTGGATGAGGAGCGGGCGGACTCGGGCGAGTCGCTCGATCGCCGGAGCCAACATCATGCCGATCTGCTGCAGCGATGCGGGTGCGGCAACCACGAGCGGAAGCCATGCACCAGCAGGAAGTTTTGCAGTTGTTCGTGCCGCACGTACCTCGCGCACAAGTTCAAGCCACGCGTCGATCTCGGCCGATCCTCCGGTTGGGATGTCGTGTGCCGTCGGCCACTCTGCGACCGCGAGCAGGTCTGCCTCGCCCTCGCGGTGCGGCAGCGCCTCCCAGATCCCCTCCGTGATGAACGGCGCCATCGGATGCAGGAGGCGCAGTAGCGTGTCGAGCGATTCGACGAGGCTCCACCACGTGGCGGCACGCATCGCTGGCGAAACTGCGGGATCTGCAAGCGTCACCTTCGCGAGTTCAATCGCCTGATCGCAATACTCGGCCCACAATGCGTCATAGATACGCTGCGCCGCCTCAGAGAACGCGTACGTCGCCAGTGCATGCTCAACATCCACGACCGCCGCCTCTGTGCGCGCGGCAAGCCAGGAACCATATGGTCCAGCTGCGGCGTAGGCGTCGCGTCCCTGAGGTCGATCGCCGATCGGCACGTCGGGCCGTGCGCCGATAACGTATCGCGCCGCATTCCACAACTTGTTCATGAAGTTGCGCGAGTTCTCGAGCTTCTCAGGCGCGAGTCGCTGGTCGGCGCCAGGGGCAGTGCCCGAAACGAGCGCGAAGCGCAAGGCGTCGGCGCCAACGTCGTCAATGAGTGAGAGCGGGTCGACGACATTCCCCTTCGTCTTCGACATCTTCGCTCCTTCGGGATCACGCACCATTCCGTGCAGATAGATCGTCTCGAAGGGCGGCTCGCCCATCAACTCAATACCGAGCATCATCATCCGCGCAACCCAGAAGAAAAGGATGTCGTGCCCCGTCTCCATCACCTGCGACGGGTAGTAGCGTGCCAGGTCGGGAGTCTGGTCTGGCCATCCGAGGGTGCTGAATGGCCAGAGGCCACTGCTAAACCAAGTGTCAAAGATATCGCTCTCTTGCGTCAATGCCTCGGGCGGTGCGCCACATGCGCTGCATCCGGCAGGTCCAGCTGCGTCAGCAGTGACCGTGATGTGCCCTTCGCTGCAATACCAGGCAGGGATACGGTGCCCCCACCAGAGTTGCCGACTCACATTCCAATCACGAATCTCAGTCAGCCAGTGCTCCCACGTCTTCTCGAAGTGGGCCGGAACGATCGTTGTCTTTCCTTCACGCGTCGCGGCAAGTGCCTTCTCTGCGAGTGGCTTTGTCTTGATAAACCACTGCGTCTGCAAGCGCGGCTCGAGGATGTCGTTGCTTCGCTGGCAGCGCGCAGGGTTCACAGTGTGTGCTTTTACTGAAACCAGTTGGCCACGCTCTTCCAGTGCCGCAATGATCGCCTTACGTGCTGCGAATCGATCCATCCCTGCGAATGGTGCTGGCGCATCGGGCACGATGCGTGCA